>CAYXKM010000285.1:0-65772 GCA_964465665.1 uncultured Woeseiaceae bacterium | reverse complement strand
GCTGCTCGGCCGAACACAGTCCTTATTCCTGTCCGGGCTGTTTGCGTTCCTGTTTGCGCACGTCGCTTATATTGCGGCGTTCGCCGTAAACGGCATCGCCTGGCGATGGGCGCTTGTCGCGGCCATTCCGGTCGTGGCGATATCGGTGTTCGTGTCGATGTGGCTGTCACCGCACGTTCCGGAGTCCATGCAGTTTCCGGTGTGGTTGTATACCGTGGTCATCAGTTGCATGGTGATCTGCGCCATCGGCGCTCGAGGGGCTGGCGCTGTGCTTGCAATTCCGCTCGGCGCCCTGCTCTTTTATGTTTCCGACCTGTCGGTCGCTGCAGGGCAATTCGTTCGTCCGGAATTTCCGAATTTTGTCTGGGGCCTGCCGTTCTACTATGGCGGTCAGCTATTGCTGGCGTGGAGCGCCGGCTCGCCTCCGCAAGCACATCAGTCGTCAGCCGGTGTCAGCGACATCAGGTAGGTAGCGATCGCCAGCCGGTCTTCCTTTGTCAGGTGGCTGGTATTGTCCTCGATGACGGCGGACATCGATCCGCCGCTGAAATCGCCATCCGGCAGCATGCCGAGATCGAGAAAGTACTCGATATCGCTGAGCGACCAACGACCGATGCCGTCCTTCTTGTCAGCGGTGATATTCGGAATGCTCTCCCCGTCCGCGCCGTCAGGATTCCCTGTCAGTTCCTTCTCGTGCTGCAGAGCACCCAGCGTCCCGCGTGGCGTGTGACATTCGCCGCAATGCCCGAGATGGCGCACGAGGTACGCGCCGCGATTCCAGGTTTCCGGCTGTGTCGGGTCGGGCACGAAGCGCTCTGCCTCGAAGTAGCTCAGTTGCCAGGCTCGCGCCGCCAGCCTCGAGGACATGAAGGCCGGCAGGTCATGCTCCGGTATCTCCTTCCTCACCGGATCGAGACTGAACAGGTAGGCTTTCATGGCCAGCAGGTCGTCGCGACCGGCACCGGTGTAAGCCGTATACGGAAATGCCGGGAAATACGCGTCGCCATCCGGGTTGATGCCGTCGTGAAACGCGCGCAGGAAATCCTCGTCGCTCCAGTTGCCGATACCGGTGTCCTTGTCCGGGGTGATGTTCGGCGCGTAAAACGTGCCGAACGGGGATTCGAGAGCATAGCCGCCGGACAGCGGCACGGCGGCGGCGGACTCCTCCGTGTGGCAGGTGATGCAGCCCCCGGCGTGGACGAGGTACTCACCTTTCGCGATCAGGTCCTCGTCCGGCGCAGCGCTTGCGCCATGCGCCACGAGCCCGGCCACGATGGCCAGTGCGCGTATACGCAAAGCGGGGCTCAGTCCTGCGGAACGCGGAACTTGTCGTGACAGCCACGGCAACTGCCGCCGACATCGCGGAACGCTGTCGCAATCGCTTCTTTGTCACCGCTTTCGGCCGCAGTGGTGAACTTCTGCGTTGCTGCGATGAGTTTCTCTATCGCCGCCTTGAACTCCTCGGGCTCGTCCCAGATGACGGGCAGCGCATCCGAGTCCTCGACGTTTGAACCGGCGGGAAACAGCGTCGCGAGTTCCGAGGCGCCGTTTTCGAGGCCTTGCGCATGCTTGACCAGGAACTCCTTGCCATCCACGAGTCCACGCACATGCATCGAGGAGGCTCCGATGTGCCCCTTGAGTGTCGTCATGACGGATTTGCGATAGTCGGATGCATCCTGAGGCGTCGTCTCCGCCTTTGCAGCCACGGATACGGCCATGCCCAGTGCTGCGGCCAACGACGAAACGATCATCTTATGTTTCCTGAATTGCATGAAGTCCTCCAGATTTAAGCGGTGCCGGTACGCGGTGCCAGTAGTCACTTGTTTGACTTGTTTATTCCGCAGACCATAACTCGATTCGATACGAACTGTCGACACCGCGGCCCAGTTTCCGGGCCAGGTACGGCAAAGCGAGTTCCATGTCATTACGCAGCGTCCAGGGCGGATTCACCAGGATCATTCCACAACCGTACATGCCGGGTTCTGACGCGTGATCGGCGACAATCAACTGGAGATTCAGAACATCGCGGAGGCCCAAGCGTTCGACGGCTCGGTGCAAAGTGCCTGCGCGGCGCTCGTCGAGCAGCGGATACCACAGCGCGTACGTTCCCGTTTCGAACCGGCGGCATAGCTTGCCGAGAGTCGCCATCGCCGTTTGATACTCATTCGCCAGCTCGTACGAGGGGTCCATCAGCACCAGGCCACGCCGTTCGGCCGGCGGTACCAGGCCAATGCAGAATTTGTAGCCATCCTCTGCATAGCAACGCACGCGGCGATCCTTGTCGAACATTCGTTTGAGCTGTGGATAATCGCTGCCATGCAGCTCGCAAAGCATCATCCTGTCGTTTTTTCGCAATAGCTCCGCCGCAATCCAGGGCGAGCCGGGATACCGGACGAGCTCGCGGGTTCCGTTGAACGTCCGGACCAGCTCCAGGTACGCCGAGACCGGTGCCGGTGCATCGTCAGCGCCTGAGATTCTGCCGATGCCCGTCTCGCTTTCCGCTGTCCGTCGCGCGTGCTCCCCGCGCAGGTCGTAACCGCCTGCGCCGGCGTGCGTATCGATGTAGCACAATGGCGATTCCTTGCGCGTCATGTATCGAAGCAACGCGACCAGTACGACATGTTTCATGACATCGGCAAAATTTCCGGCGTGAAAGCTGTGTCGGTAGCTCAGCATGATGCCGGGCATTGTTGTTGAATCTCACCTTGCATTCAAATCCGGGTAAGATCGACCCATGCCAAAATCAGGCCTGTTTGCACAAGAACTGGAGAAGCGCCGCCCGCTCCTTATCGACGGCGGACTCGCCACAGAACTCGAAGCGCAAGGCGCGGTGTTGCACGATTCGCTCTGGTCCGCCGCACTGCTGCACACCGATCCGGAAGCCATCGTTAAAGCACACCTCGCATACCTCGAAGCCGGCGCCACCTGCATCATCAGCGCGAGCTACCAGGCAAGCCGGCGTGGCCTGATGACACTGGGCGTATCCGCGAGCGAAGCCGACGCCCTGATCGTCCGCTCGGTGGAACTTGCGCGTGAAGCCAGGCGCCGGTTCCTTGTGAGCAACCCGGCCACGGCGTGGCCGATCCTGATTGCAGCGAGCGTCGGGCCTTACGGCGCCGCACTGCACGACGGCTCCGAATACGTCGGGGCTTACGCCGTTTCGAAGGCCGCGATACGGGAGTTCCACGCGCATCGGCTCGAGCTCCTCGATGGGAGTGGCGCCGACATTCTCGCCTGCGAGACCATCCCCGACTGCCAGGAAGCCGCTGTTCTTTGCGAGTTGCTTCGCACGACGGTAACGCCGGCCTGGATCAGTTTTTCCTGCAAGGATGGCAGGCACATCAGCGACGGCACGCCGATACGTGAGTGCGCCGCGTTATTCCGCGATCACCCGACGGTGCTCGCTGTGGGCGTCAACTGCACGCCACCGCAGTTCATATCGTCGTTGATCAGGGAACTCCGGGAGTCGGTGCCGGACAGAGCCATTGTCGTGTATCCCAACTCCGGGGAGCGCTATGAAGCAGCCAGCAACACCTGGCACGGCATCTCGACGCCGGTCGAATGCGGCCTGGCCGCGCAGGAATGGTCGCGGGCCGGCGCCCGCATCATCGGCGGCTGTTGCCGCATGGGGCCGCGGCACATACGCCAGATGCACGAGCGACTCGCCGCGCACTGACCGGCCGTGCATATACTTTCGCCATGAACTTGCGCATAGTGCCGATCGCGACCGGTCTGGCACCGATCGTTGCCATTCACGCCTGTTACCTGATCGCCGTTCAGTATGCCGGGCTGCCTGCCTGCATCCCGTATCTCGACGGCTGCACATCAATCAGCGCCACGGGACGGTATCCGCCGGCCAGCTATCTTTTCCGGGCCGTGATGTTGCCCACTACGATGTTGCTGTGCGCGTACTGGATAATGAACGTTGCGTGGCTGCGCGCTATCGGGAACGCCGCCAATCTCCCGCAGCGCTCGCATAGGGCCATTGCGATCCTCGGTATTGCGGGGGCGCTCAGCCTCATTCTTTACGTGACTTTTCTTGGAACCGCCGAGCCGTTCTACGAGTTCATGCGGCGCTTCGGTGTATACCTGTATTTCCTGTTTTCCGTGATTGCGCAACTCTTGCTTGCATCAGGTTCCCTGAAACTGTCCCGTAGTATTGGCAACCCGGTGCTGCTACGCATTGCGCGTGTACAACTTCTGCTGTCGATCGCGCCATTCGCCCTCGGCGTCCTCAACATAGTTTTGAAGTCCGTGCTCGCCGATGCCGATAGATCCGAGAATGTCATCGAATGGATTTTTGCACTGATGATGCAGGTCTTTTTCCTGTTGAGTTACTACGCCTGGCGCAACACCGGATTCGGATTGCATGCGACCGTCAAAACTCCTGCATCGGCGCAGAAGATTTCCGACTGATTTGGTTACGTTCGTCGTCACTTGCGAATCAAGCCACGTAACAGATTCCGCTGGCCCTAAATATAACGTGTGGTCCCGCCAAGAGCCGGCACCGGTGGCCGAAGCTGTTTCTCCACGACCGAACCGCAATCGCGGCAGCGAAACCTTGCACCGGTGACTGCAGAATCTCCTCGACCGGTATCGATGAGGCTCTGAAGGTCCGCGACGCCCCAGCGATTGCAGTGTATGCAGTAAAGTCCCAGCGTATGGTGGTTTTGCTGTAACTCGAGAAATGTGGACATGCGGATCATCGGCCGAGGGTAAGTGAGGACCGGTTCACCGCGCTATCCGCGATGCAGCAATCAAAGGGTTACGCGCGACCGCCGAATTCACATTGCCGGAAGTCGCGCTGTAGGAGCCTGCACTGCAGGCGACCGGTCACAAAGCCGGCAGTCGTCCGGATCGGCGCAGGAATTCCTTGCTGAACTCGAGTTGCGTCTCGCCGCTGCCGTTTTCAGGCGTGGTCACGAGGTGCACGGTCGCGGTCTCATCGGTCAGCACCAGTTCAGCGAAACCCCAGAGCATGCCCTCGGCAAACCACGTGGTCTTCTGTGGATACTCGCGGTCCTGCCAGGCCATGAAAGGCCTGTGCACTGGCCGTTGCTTTGCGCCTGCGCCGGAGATCAACTGCAACAACGGCGGCGCGTCTCGGTAACGCTCCCCTTCCGTGCGGCAATCATCGGTATGAATTTCCAGCGTGTGATCGTGGCCCACCAGGTAAGCGTCGGCGTATCGACACAGCACCGGCATCAGAAGGCGGCGCAGCACGTTCGCTTCCTCCTGCTTGGTGCCGGACGAGGACCAGATCGGGTGATGGCCGATGACCAGCTTCCAGCGCGCATCCGATTGCGCGAGCGATTCTTCGAGCCAAACGAGCATGCGCGCCTCGTCGCCCAGCGGCATGGCCCAAGGTTCGTCATTGTCTTCCTCACCGGTATCTATCGGTGTGCCATCCGGGGCGACGGCATCGTCGTACACTGTCTCGGCGTTCAACAGCAAAGTCGTATCGATGGCGAACACTTCCACATCCGGCGATGGCTTCGCCCGGTAATAGAAGTTGCCCATCGCATACAGCGGTGATTGCTGCATATATTCCAGCTGCGCGATTGCGCCCTCGCGCGAAGTATCCCAGTCGTGATTGCCGAGCACCGGGTAAATGACGAACTCCGGATCCTGTTCCTGCAAGCCCTTGTACGGCAGATTCAGCAGTTCCTCGAATCTTTCGGCATCGTCGCGCCCGTCGGCGCCAACGGTTGCGCCAGCATCGTAGATGTTGTCCCCCAGCATGACGCCGAATCTGCAGCGCTCCGCTGCGGCGCACCACGCTTGCATGGCTTTGGACACGGGCCACATGCCGCTCCTCTCCACGTAGCCGCCGGTCTGCTCTGCAAAATGCATCGGCGGCGGGTCGAAATCCTCGATCGGCCGATTGTCTTCGAGCCAGTCATCGAGTTCGTAAACGACGAACTCGCGGGCGGTAAACGCGTTCTCGTAATCCTCGGCTTCCAGCCAGTTGTAGTCATAGCCGGTATCGCCAAACACCAGAATGCTGAGCGGCGGTTGCGAATCGGGCGAAGTGGCAATGCCGCTGCAGGCAGCGAGCGTTAGTGCGGCAACGACGATGATGCGGGCAGGCATGACAAAATCCTCTCTTATCTTATGCGGAGTAACGCCGCGCGATGAGCGCTTCGACGTCCTCGCGCGAGCACATGACCGGGCCTTCCCGCTCCATTTTCAGGCTGGTAACTGCGGCGGCCCAAACCGTCGCTTCGTTGGCGGAAGCGTCCAGCCGGCAAGACACGTAGGAACCCATGCAGGTATCGCCGCGTCCGCTGCGACCGCGCAACTCCTCCGGGTGAAACCCTGCTTCGAAATAGCTGCCATCCGAAAGCACCAGCACCCCGTCGCGATGTGTAAGCACGACCTCGGACGGACCGTCACCGGCAAGCGCTGCAGCGGCGCGGTGTATGTCGGACTCACCGGTAAGGAACTCGGCTTCCACCGCGTCGGTCTTCAGCATATCGACCAGCGACAGGATTGCAGATTGCTCGGGCCATCGCTCGTACTTCAGGCGACCATCCCCGGTCACGATGCGCACGAAACCCTGCACATCGGCGCAAAGTTTCCCGCCTTTTTTCTTCAGCGATTGCATGACCTCGAGCGAGGCTTCACCGCGCGCAGAACCATTGACGATGATTGCGCGGGCATAAAACGGCTTCAGCAACTCGGCTGTGAACGGTTCGGCCACTGCTGCCACGGTGAGCGTACGTTCGTCGACATTGTCGGTCGGGTATTCGAGGCGCATCAAGGTCGATTGCGGCGATTCGAAAATGTGCACCTCGATCCCTTTGGTGCGCAGAGCATCGGTTGATTTGCGATCGTCGGCTGCCAGTCGCGTTACCGCGCCAACCGAGATTCCCCTGAGCTTCGCGGCGTGCGCTGCATAACTGTAGCCGCCGCCGTCGACGTGGCGCGTTCCCTTGCGGGTGACGATTGTGTCTTTCGTGTAGTTGCCGATCGTGACGAGGTCGTAGGAATGCACACAGTTCTCCGTTGGAAGATCGCTTCAGTCACGCAACCGCACGCGCCACAGGGTAGCCGCGAGCAACATCGACACCACGGATGCGGCCAGCCAGAAAATGATGACTTCGCTGAAGTCGTATACGCGCACGCCATCGACCGTGCTGCTGCCCTTTTGGATCAGGTAGCCACTCACGTTTTCCTGGATACCGGCGCCGATGTAACTGAAAATACCGACGAACCCCATGACCGCACCGACCGCCCGTTTCGGCACGATATCGGCGCCGAACAGGCCGCCGAGCGACGTCACCAGGCCATTCAGGCCGATGCCGTACAGGACGAAGGCGAAGTACAGCATGGCCGTGTTTTGCGGGCCGTAAAAAATCAATATGAGCGCAATGATCTCGACGATGGCAAACAGGAAATTGGCGGGCGGTCGCCGCGCGCCGAAGGCTTTGTCCGAGATGTAGCCGAACAGGATGCAACCGATCAGGCCGGCAATCGTGTTGACCATCAGCAGCGTGCCGGCCTCCACCAGCGAATAGCCGCGGCCTTCCTGCAAGTACAGAATTCCCCAGCTGTTGATCGCGTAACGCACCACGTAGTTTGTGGCGCTGGCGAGGCCCAATATCCAGATTGACGGCAGCACCAGGATCGACAACTGCGTTTTCCACAGGCTGGACCGAGTTTCCTGTGCCGCGGGCGGACCCCAGCGATCGCCATGCCAGTCGTTGACGTCCGGCAATCCCAGCGTGCGCGGACGGTCCTGCATCAGGAAATAAATTGCCGCCGCGACGAATACACACAACACTCCAGGCGTCCAGAAACCGAAGCGCCAGCCGAAAGTTGCGACCAGTGCTGCAACCGCCACGAAAGTCAGTCCTTCGCCGAGTGAATGCGCGGTACTCCATATACCGTAGTAACGGCCGCGCTCGCTGTTGCTGAACCAGCTCGCCAGCGCGACGATGCCGGCAGGCGCGCCGAATCCCTGGAACCAGCCGTTCAGCGCCCACAACACGATGCAAACCCACAGCACGGTGGAGAAGCCCATGCCGATGTTGGCGAGCGCCGACAGCAGCAGGCCGAAGGCGAAGAAAACTTTCATGTTGGCGTGGTCGGCGAGGAAGCCGTTCACGAGCTTGCCGAAGGCGTAGGCATAGAACAGCGCGGCACCGATCATGCCGAGTTCGATGGGCGTGAATATGCCCTCGTCCAGCAGCGGCTTTTTTACGACCGACAGGGCCAGCCGGCAGGTATAAGCGAGTCCGTAGCCCAGCGTGATCGCGATCAGGATACGCATCCGGTGACGGCGGTACAGGCCGTCGACCGTGGCGCGGTCCGTGATCGATGGCTGATCGGCACCGGTGGCAAACAATTGCATGAGTTTTCGCACGGTCGGCTAAGTATCCTGCAGTCCGAAGACGGTTTCGTTGCGAATCACCGGCGCGGACGCTGGCCGGGTTGCCGACCCGCGCCGCCCCCACCCCGAGGCATTTGAAATTTTCATTCGATTATAATAGAAAGTAAAATACATATTCCAGCACTTAAGTCAGCGACCGGGTAGTCCCGTGAGGAGCAATAAAACTATGAAAAACATAGGCTTGATAGTCATTACGACCGCCCTCGCCGGCGCTTGCGGTGCGCCTTGCGAGCCCGAACTGGCCACGGACACACCGGGTGAATCCGCAAGACAGGTCGCCGTCAGCGCCAATACCCCGGCGGTCGAGTATGCCGCACCGGTGAATGCCGCGTTCTGGTCGGACGCCTCCGGCAACGCATACATCCTTGCCGCAGCCGGCATCGCGGGACTGGAGATCTACACAACGGACGGCCGCCGTGCCGGCAACGTAGCGAACCTCGAAGCCAGCCTGGTGGCCCTGGTCTCCGACGTCGTGCTCGGTGGCGCCAGCAGTCCGCTGGTCGTCGTTCACGACGCAGCGACGTCGACGACGGGTGCTTACACATTCGACCCGGAATCGTTGGAGCTGAAATCCCTGATGCAGGAACCGATTGCCCATTACGACGAAGTTGTCGGACTTTGTCATTATCGCAGCCGGCTTTCGGGAAGCGACTATCTGTACGCCGTGACCGATGCCGGGCTGGTCTTCCAATACGAAATGTTCGAAGCGAACGGGACTATCAGCGCGACCCAGCTGCGCAGTTTTCCCTCCGGCAAAGGCAGCGGTTTCTGCGCCGTCGATCCGCGCGACGGCATGCTGTACGTCAGTGACGAAGCAACCGGGATCTGGCGCTTCGGCGCGGAGCCAGAGAGCGATACGACGCGTGAAATCCTCGACCTGCGGGCACCCTGGGGCATGCTTGGCGACGACTTGAAAGGCGTCGCTGTTTACCCGGTGGATGCGGATCTTTCCTATCTGCTGGTCGCGGATGCCAGCTCCGGCGAACTGCTGACTTACCGGTTGCCCGACGGCGCACGGATCGCGACCTTCGCCGCGGACGGCCTCGTCGAGCCGGAGGGAGTGACCGTTACAACCTCGAATTTTGCCGATGCGTATCCCGGTGGCGTGCTGGCCGTTGCCGATGAGTCCGGTTCCGCCGGCGGGCCAAATCTCAAGCTCATTGCATGGGAATTGCTGGCGCGCGCCGGCGGGTTAAAGACGGCAGCCGCAGAGCCCGAGTATTCGCGTCCCGCTGTCGTACGCCCGCTGGTTGAAACTGACGTGATGCCGAGTCTTGGCGACGCGGCAGACGATCCCGCGATCTGGGTGCATCCAGACGATCCGACGCTGAGTCTCGTGATTGGTACCAACAAGCAGGCGGGGTTACACGTTTACGACCTCAATGGCAAAACCCTGCAGGTCTTGCCGGACGGCAAGATGAACAATGTCGATCTGCGTTATGACTTTCCGCTCGGCGGAGAGGCGGTAACGCTGGTCACAGCGAGTAACCGCAGCAACGACAGCATCGCCGCATATCGCATCGACACCGGTTCCCGCCAGCTGATCGATGTCGCCGCCGGCGTGCTGCCGACCGGCTTCCAGGATCCCTACGGCCAGTGCATGTATCGCAGCAGAACATCCGGCGAGTTTTTTGTGTTCATCAATGAAAGCGATCTCGGCACATTTCGTCAATGGCGCCTGTTTGATGACGGCAACGGCAAAGTAGCCATTGAGCAGGTTCGCGAGTTCGTCGTGGGCACGCAGGCTGAAGGCTGCGTCGCCGATGACGAGACCGGCATCCTGTATGTCGCGGAAGAAGACGTCGGCGTATGGAAGTATTCGGCGGAACCCGATGGCGGCGACGCACGCACGCTCATCGACAACACCGAAGACGGGCGGCTGACAGACGACGTCGAGGGTCTGGCTTTGTGGACCGGTCCTGACGGCGGCGGCTACCTCGTGGTTTCAAACCAGGGAGCCGACAACTATGTCCTGTACCGTCGAGATGGCGACAACGCCTACGTGGGTCATTTCCACATCGTCGCCAATGCCGCCGCAGGCATCGATGGCGCATCGGAAACGGACGGCCTCGACGTCTCGAGTTCGGGATTCGGACCGGCATTTCCCGACGGCTTGCTGGTGGTACAGGACGGCCGCAACGTCGCGCCCGAAGAACCACAAAACTTCAAGTTCGTCTCCTGGACCGACGTGAAACTGGCATTGCAGCTCGACTGAATCAGTGCGACCGCAGGAGCCTGCATTGCCGGCCACTACTACATACAGGCACCGCAGTTTGACGAAGGGCAGACCGGCGTGGTGCCGGCATGCTGCGATGTCCGAGGCAAAAGGTCGCGCGCAATGCGCGCTCCTACAGGCGGGTTTAGCTGCTGAGGCGCTGCAACGTGGCGTAGCCTTTGCTGGCGTAGGTAACGGGGTCGGCGATTGCGGGATCCTGCTCGGCCTCGACCACCAGCCAGCCTGCGTAATTCGATTCCCGCAAGGGCACGAACACCTTGTCGTAGTCGATGCTGCCGTCGCCCGGGACGGTGAATACACCCTGCAGCACGGCTTCGAGGAAGCTCGTATCGCGATTCAGCACGCGTCGCAGCACATCGGGACGTATATCCTTGCAGTGCACATGTGCAATGCGCGGTGCATATATCGTCGCGACGCGCACCGGATCACCGCCGGCAAACGCAAGATGGCCCGTGTCCAGCAGCAGCTCGACTTCCGGCGTGCAACTTTCCATCAGCGTGTCGATTTCTGCCTCGCTTTGCACCACGGTGCCCATGTGGTGGTGATAGGCGAGTCGCATGCCGCGCTCGCGCATGCGTTTGGCGAGTTCCGAGAGTCGTGAGGCAAGCTTATCGAAAGCGTTTTTTGGCAACTGCGGCCGGCCCGAGAGACGCGCGTTGATGTCGGAATGCACACAGGCTGTTACTTCCGCGCAGACCATTACATTGCTGCCGAGCGCTGCGAGCAATTCGAAGTGCGGCTGCATGGCGGCGAATTCCGCTTCTGCGTCGCGCTCCAGCAAACGCATGCTGTACCAGCCGGAGACGAGCTCGAGTCCGTGATTCGCCAGCAACGGACCCAGGACCTTTGGCTGCCGCGGAAACTTGTGTCCGAGTTCGACGCCCGCATAACCCGCCGCCGCCGCTTCGCTGAAGCAGGTCTCCAGCGATATATCGGCACCGAGCGCGGGCAGGTCATCGTTGCTCCAGGTCAACGGATTGATGCCGATGCGCACGTTCATTGCTTGCGTTCCTTTTCATAGCGGCGATAGGCATCGCGCACCTTCTTGCTGTCCGAGACTTCAGCAACCGGCACGTCCCACCAGGCGCCACCAGCAGCAGTGGACTGAGCTGGATCGGTCTCGATGACGATGACGCTGGTCCGATCGGCCCCGCGTGCCGCATCAAGCGCCTGCGCGAGTTCGACGAGATTCGCTGCAAGCGTTGCGTCCGCGCCCAGTGACCTCGCGTGCATCACGAAATCGACCCGCGGCTGTAAATCCAGGAGATTGTTGTAGGCGTCGCCGCCGCAGGATTGCTGCAGACGGTTGATGCAACCGAAACCTCGATTGTCGAGCACGATGATGATGATCTTCTGCCCGAGTGCGATCGAGGTCGCGATCTCCGAATTGAGCATCAGGTAACTGCCGTCGCCGACCAGCACGATGACTTCGCGATCCGGCTTCGCCATTTTGACGCCAAGCCCGCCCGCAATCTCGTAGCCCATGCAGGAATAACCGTACTCGAGGTGGTAACTGTCGGGTCCGCTCGCCCGCCACAATTTGTGCAACTCACCGGGCAGTCCGCCTGCTGCGCACACCACGGTGGTCGCCGCAGTGCTCAGTTTGTTGACGGCACCGATAACGGCTGCGTCGCCAGGTAATCCCTCGGCCGGCGCGAGAATCGCTGCATCGACATCATTCTGCCATTCGCCAATCGCCGTCACCGTGAGTTTTTTCCAATCCGTGTCGCTGCTGTAACCCCCGAGCTGCGATTGCAGGTCCTCGAGGGTTGCGGCCGCATCTCCACGCAAGGCCATTGCCTTGCGCTTGATGGCATCGTGCCGACAGACGTTGATGGCAACAAATGCAGCGTTATCGGCAAACAAAGTTTGCGACGCCGTGGTGAAATCCTGCAGCCGTGTGCCGATGGCAATAATCAGGTCCGCTTCGGCTGCGAGGCGGTTTGCCGCGGAGCTGCCGGTGACGCCGATGGCCCCGGCGTTCAGGGGATGGTCCCAGGGCAATGCCCCTTTGCCGGCTTGCGTCTCGGCAACCGGGATGCTGTGCCGGCTGCTGAAATCCGCGAGCACACCATTGGCATCGGCGTAGTGCACACCGCCGCCGGCGATGATCATCGGACGCTTTGCTGTGCGCAGTTCTGCCGCCGCGCGCGCGATGGCTGCACTGTCCGCACGCGGTCGCGCAACGACGTGCAGGGTTTCGTTGAAAAATCCGGCCGGGTACTCGAACGCTTCCGCTTGCACGTCTTGCGGCAACGCAAGCAGGGCCGGGCCGCAGTCGGCCGGGTCGGTCAGCACCGAAAGCGCCTGCGGCAGCGACGCCAGTAGTTGCTCGGGACGTACTATACGATCCCAGAAACGCACCACCGGGCGAAAGCAATCGTTCGCGCTGATCGAAGGCTCTGCAAAGGATTCGATTTGCTGCAGCACCGGGTCCGGCCGGCGGCTGGCAAAAGTGTCGCCTGGCAGCAGGAGTACCGGCAGGCGATTGACATGCGCGAGCGCCGCCGCGGTCACCATGTTGGTTGCACCGGGGCCGACCGATGTAGTGCACGCCATCATGCGTCGGCGCTTGCTCGCTTTGGCGAACGCGATCGCGGCATGTGCCATCGCCTGCTCATTGTGCGCGCGATACACGGGCATGCGTCCACGCTCGTCTTGCAGGGCTTCGCCGAGCCCTGCCACGTTGCCGTGCCCGAAGATCGCAAACATGCCGGCGAAGAGTGACACCGGCGCACCGTCGACTTCGATGCGTTGTGCAGCGAGATACTTCACCAGGGCCTGGGCCATGGTTACGCGTACAGTCTTGTTCCGCATGTCCCGATACTCCTGCGACTAGCCAGCCTGGTTTCGCCGGGCGGCGACGCACCAGGTATCGATCATGGACAGGTAACGCTCGCTGATCGATGTCCTGGCCGATGCATCGTCCATCGTCCCCGCGAACCACAGGTCGGCGGCATCGGCAAAAATACTGCGACCGACTGCGAAGCCGCGGCACAGAGGAAATGCTGCGGCAACTTCGAGACCGCGGTGCAGGGTCTGCTGATCGGCACCGAATCCCAGGATCACCACACCCTTGCAGTGCGGATCGCATTCGGCGACCAGGTCGCTGATCACCCGCCAGCCTGCAGC
Source organism: uncultured Woeseiaceae bacterium (assembly GCA_964465665.1). Classification (GTDB taxonomy): domain Bacteria; phylum Pseudomonadota; class Gammaproteobacteria; order Steroidobacterales; family Woeseiaceae; genus JAKEGN01. The sequence goes on along the minus strand of CAYXKM010000285.1, from coordinate 52,009 downwards.
GGTCTGCGGTTCAAGCTTCCACCAGTCCGGACGGATGCCGAGGTTATACATGCGGCGGATCACCCGCGGCAATGCGTCGGCCGACGCCTGTTCCTTGCCGGCCTCGCGGCAGATGACTTCGAGCAGGAAACGGCGCTCCAGCGCAACAACGTCGGCGTACAGCGCGCGAACCCGCTCTTCCTGTTCCTCGCGCAGACTGGTCGGGTCTTCCGGGTGAAAGTACAGGAGACATTTAACGATCTGCTTCGCAGGCCAACCGGACAGGAACTGGCCGGTGGCGAAATGCGGGTCGAATTCCAGCGGACGGGAACCGGGCACTTCGATCGGGCTCGCAGCCCACAGATCGGCATCCGTCAAGCGTGCCAGCGCCCGTTCTCCGTACCGATGATCGACGATGGCGCCGTGACGAATCGAGGTGTTGCCGTTCGCCCTGGCATCGAGCAGGCCCTCGGCAATCAACTCCTTGAAGGTCGAAATGTCCGATACGGGACGGCCGTATTGCGCAGCGAGCTTTTCGAACTGGCTGCGATGATCGAATGCGAGCACGCACAACGGTCGCGGATCGTCGGACCATGTTGATGCCCGATGCAAGTGTATGAGTCCGGCATCGAGGCGCGGGCGCGTCGGTCGCGGCTGGAGAGACAGGAAATTCTCGAGCTCGACACGGCTCGGCATCGCGGGCGTGCAGCCGTGCCGTGCAACAACCAGTGCTCCACAGGCATTGCCGATGCGCCCGCAATCGGGCCACGAGCGCTTTTCGATCCAGGCACTCAAAAATCCGGAGAGAAAGGCATCGCCCGCGCCGACCGTGTTGAAAACCTCGACGTTCAAACCCGGGCAACTGACGCCCTCGTCCAGTCCATCGATGTTGTCGCCGTCATACACGGTGCAGCCCGCAGCACCGCGTTTCAGCACGATTACCGCTGCACTTCTGTTTCTCATGTTCTGCAATGATTCCAGAAGGTCGCCGGAACCTCCGGCAATCGCGATTTCCTCTGATGTACCTACGATCAGGTCGCAGGGCTCAAGAAACTGCTGCAACACCTCACTCGTTTCGGCTGACTCGACGTAACGGCTCGCACCTTCACCCGCACGACCGAAACCCCACAGCACCGGGCGGTAATCGATGTCGAGCACAATGCGAGTGCCATTCTTTTTTGCAAGGCGCATCGCTTTGTCAACCGCATGGCGAGTACCCGGCGACGACAAGTGAGTACCGGTTATGGCGAGCACACTTGCCGAAGCAATGAACGCTTCGTCGACATCGTCTTCGTTGACCGCCATGTCGGCACAACTTTCGCGAAAGAAAATGTGCGGAATGTTGTCGGCGCTGCCGATACCCAGCACCACGAGACCGGTCAGGCGCGACGGATCGGTGCGTACGTGACTGACATCGACACCCTGGCGCGCGAGCTCCTCGCGGACGAATCGACCCATGGCCTCGTCCCCGACGCGCGTCAGCATCGCGCTCCGGACACCGAGGCGCGCAAGCCCCGCAGCGAGATTTCCGGAGGAACCACCCAGGTACTTGGCAAAAGACTGCATGTCCTCCAGTCGCCCGCCGATTTGTTGCCCGTACAGATCCACGGCAGCCCGTCCAAGACAAATGACGTCGTGACTGCGACTAGTCACGGAGATCAGCCACGCAGAATATCTTTGGGCCACCAGAACGTGGCGCCCTTGTCCATGGTCCACGCGTGCTCCTCGGTAAAATCGGGCACGGTGTACGGATCTCCGGGAAGATGCCGGATGACCCAGGAGTAGTACATGCCATAACCCGGTGCAGCGCACTGCGCATGATCGAGTCCGGGTTGGATGCAGACGGTATCGCCGTCGTGAACCTTGAACACCTGGTCACCCAGCTCGGCGTGACCATAGCCTTGCGGCGCGGTGAAACGGTAGTGATAGATCTCGGGCTGCCGGTGATGATGCGGCGGATAGCTCGACCACCCGCCCGGCAGTGTCACGACTTCGCCGAGCACCAGTTCGGAATTCTCCGGTGAGTTTCGTCCGTCGAATATGGTGCGCACGAAGCGCAGGCAGCGGCCGGCAACTTGTCCCGCGCCGCGATGTTCGTTCGGCACCTGCTCCGGTTGAAAAATGCGCGGCTCGAACGGTTTCCGGTTGCCGCAGCGGTAAACCGTCAGCTCGCAATCCCTGGTCGCTTCGATCGTCAGCGTTGTGCCCGCGGACAGGTGTACGCAACTGGCCGACTCATCGAAGAGCGTTGTCCTGTCGAATTCGAACTCGAGTTCACCCGCCCGCCCGCGTATGGCGCCGGACATCAGCAACCAGGCGGATTCGCATGCCGACGTTTGCCTGTAAACGTCTCCGGCAGCCAACTCGATGATGGCCACGCGCAGCTGATCGAACTCCGCAACGTCCTGCAGTTCACCGCGAGCCGCCAGCTTGTTCCGGCGGATTACGGGTTGTTGTGTCGTTTGCGCCATAGCCACACTCCTGCCGGCATCACCAGTTCAGCGCAACCCATTGCCTGTCGGCGGCGGATTGCTCGATCGCCTGCATTACGCGCTGCACGCGAAGCCCTTCGGTGAAATCCGGGTCGAACGGCGCGGCACCGTCAATTGCACGAATCAGGCGATGCACTTCGATGATCTTCAGGTCGTTGATGCCAAGACCGTGTCCGGGTGCCGGGCAGAAGCGCGCATAGTCGCCGTGTTCCGGTCCGGCCAGCACCGTAGTAAATCCGGCACGGCCTGTCCGCTGGCCGGCGGTGTAAACCCGAAGTTCATTCATGCGCTCCTGGTCGAAAGACAGCGCGCCGCGCGTACCCACAATGTCAAATGTCAGACCGCATTTTTTCCCGGTTGCGACGCGGCTGATCTCGAGCGTCGCCGGGATTCCGGACTCCAGTTCAAGGAATGCGCGCGCAATGTCCTCGTTCTCGACCGCGCGGCGCTTGCCCGTCCGCGCTTCGACCCGGGTCGCGATGACGGTGCGAATATCTCCCAGCAGCCTGCTCGGCCGGCCGAGCAGGTAATGAACCATGTTGATCAGATGCGAACCGAGATCGGCGAGCGCGCCGGCGCCGGCGTACTTCCGTTCGCAGCGCCAACTGAACGGAACCTCGGGACTCGCCATGTAATCCTCGAAGTATCGCCCGGAGAACGAAACCGGCTCGCCGATTTCCCCGGCCCTGATCATTTCCCGCGCCGTGAAGATGAGGGGATTGGTCGTATAGTTCAGGCCGACTGCATGCACTTTTCCGGATGCCTGTGCCAGTTTGGCCAGAGACTCCGCTTCGGCAACGTCCAGAGTCAGTGGTTTCTCGCAGTAAACATGTTTGCCCGCCTCCAGTGCCGCGCGCGACATTTCATAGTGCAGGTAGTTGGGCGTGCAAATGTCGATGACATCGATGGCCGGATCATCGAGCAATTGCCGCCAGTCGCCGGTGCCGCGTTCGAAGCCGAGTTCCCGCGCGGAGGCGTCTGCAGACTTCGCATCCCGGTCCGCGAGCGACACGCACTGCGGCGCCGCTATGTCGTCGAATACCGTACCGACGACGCGCAGGGCAATGGCGTGTGCGCGGCCCATGAAGCCGCTGCCGATCAATCCGAATCCGAGCTTCGACATCATTGCAAGGTTCCTGCCAGGGTGCAGTCGTGACTATGTCGCGACCGTGAGGTGAACTACAAAACTCTCGCAGCACTGAAGCTGCAGGCCGAAATCGACAAGATACCGTGGTGAAAGACTGATTTCAATTATTGGAAAAATAGAACATACGTTTCAACCGTCGATCCGAACCCGCGCTTGAGCCCGTCGGGAACGCTCCGCGGCATCGGCGATCAACAGGGCCCGAAGACCGTCCTCGCCACCGGCCAGGTCGTGCGCTTCGCCGCCGAGCGCCCGAAGGAAGTCGTCCATTTCCAGGCGGTAGGCGCTTCTGTAACGCTCGAGAAAAAACGGCAGCGCCGGTTCCTTCAGGAAGCCATTCGCGTTGGCCACTTCCACGCGGGTCGCAGTTTCGTTGTCCGCGCGCAGCATGCCTTTTGCGCCAAAAGCTTCGATGCGCTGATCATAACCATAGCTGCAGCGCCTGCTGTTGGTGATCTGGCAGACGGCGCCGGTCGCGGTTTCGAGGATGACGGCGGCGGTATCGACGTCGCCGGACTTGCCGATCGCATCGTCGACCAGGCAACTCCCGGTGGCAAAGACCGCCGTGGGCTCCGCGCCGAGCAACCAGCGCGCCATATCGAAATCGTGAATCATCATGTCGCGGAAAAGTCCTCCGGACCGTTTCACGTAATCGAGCGGCGGCGGCGAGGGATCACGGCTGATAATGGTCAGAACTTCGATTGCACCGATCGCGCCGGACTTCAGCTCTTCCCGCAGCCGGCGAAAGGACGGGTCGTAACGGCGATTGAATCCGACGAATAAAAGGATGGAGCTCTTGCGGGCCAGTTCGATGCAGCGGCGCGCATTTCCGGAATCGAGGTCCAGCGGTTTCTCGCAGAACACGGGCTTCCCTGCTGCGGCGCAAGCTTCTATCAATGGAAGGTGAGTGTCGGTGGAACTGGCGATGACGACTGCATCGACCTTGTCATCGGCGAGAGCGCGCTCGAGTTCGCAAACTTTGGCGCCGGTACGATTCGCCAGGTCGGCGGCCGCCTTCGGATCGGCATCCACCACGCAATGCAGGCTGGCATCGGGATGCACCGCGATATTGCCGGCATGAATCCGGCCGATGCGCCCGGCACCGATGAGACACAGGCGGAAACTCATATATTGAATCCTTCAATGCCACAGCAAGTCATTTTTTTGGCAGCTCGACACGTTGCGCATAACTGATGATCAGCGTCTGTGCGAGACAAAGTGACGCCGTGAGTGAACGAAACTGCCGTACTTCGGAGTCCCTGACAGCGAACGAGACATCGGCTTCGCGCGACACAGGGCTCAGTTGACTGTCGCTGATCGCGACCACCGTCGCACCCGCCGCTTTCGCGGTGCCGGCAATGTCGGCCGTTTCCTTCGCGTACGGTCGGAAACTGATGGCAAACAGGAGATCAGATCGGGAAATCATCGAACTCTGTTCAACGAGCATCCCGGCCATGCCGTCGATGAGGTGCGCGGGCTTGTCCACATGGCGCAATGCGTACGCCATGTATGCCGCCACCGGAAACGAGCGCCGAAGTCCCACGAGGTAAACGGTCTTCGCTTTCACCAGCAGATCGACTGAGCGTTCGAGCGCGTCGGCATCGACGGTTTCCCGCAGATGTTCCAGAGCAATGATGTTTCCGGTTGCAAACTCCTGCAGCAGCTCCTGCGGAGTCAGCACCTGGCCATCGCCGGAGCGCTGCGCGAACTGTCGCACTCTCTCGGCGTACGAGGGACTTGGCGCCGAGTTGATCAGCTCATCGCGGAACAGGCGTTGCATCTGGCTCGCACCGTCGTATCCGAAGGCCTTCGCGAAACGCACGATGGTCGATGCCTGCACCCCGCAGCGATCGGCAATGACCGCCAGCGTCTCCAGACCCATGTCATTCGGGTGATCGAGCACGTAAGCGGCTACCTGGCGAAGACGCGGACTCAAGTCCTCGTGACGGGCAATGATCGCTGCGCGTAACTGCTCGATGTTCCTGACGCTTGCCATGTTTTGAGCCCCCTCCGCCCTCCGGCCTGCACCATGGTAGCGGCAATGCAACGCACGTTCCAATTATCGAATATCTGTTCCATCCGCAGTGGCCAACGCCGGCGGACTGCCTGCGACACCTTTCACCGTGGCGAATGAAACAACATTTTCAGATTTGCATATTACAAAATTTCCGTTCTATACTCCATTGTAAATTCGTTGTCACATTCACGTGGAATCATCAGCGCCGGTCGCGGCCCGTGGATGCCGAGTGGTCGCCGCGAACAGGGCGAATCGACATCAGCGTTTCCGCCGACTTTCGACAGGTACCACAGGGGGGAAACACCATGTTCGCCGGAACGACCTTTGCCAACCGTTGCTGGCTGGCCATCAGTCTCACGATGCTCGCCGTCACTGCGAACGCACAGGTTTCCGTGCGGGGCCAGGTGACGGACACACTGACCAGTCGCCCCCTGCCCGCCGCAGAAATAACGATTGTCGAGCTGGGACGGAGCGTCATCGCCGAAACCAGCGGCGCCTATTCGTTCAACAACGTGCCCCCGGGTTCGTTCACGCTTGCGGTCAGTTACGGCGGTTATGAAAGCGCCCAGCGCAGCATCCAGGTATCGGCAGGCGAAGCCGTAGTAGCGGATATCGGGCTCGCCGCCATCGGCGCCACCGAAGAAGTCGTTGTTACGGGCTATCGCGCAGCGCAGGCCAACGCGCTCCAGGACAAGCGCATGGCCGATATGATCAAGGAAACGCTGACCGCGGACGATGCCGGAAAGTTGCCGGACCAGAACGTCGCGGAAGCCTTGCGGCGCGTGACCGGCGTGACCTCGACCGTGGATCAGGGCGAGGGACGTTACGTCACGGTCCGCGGCATCGACCCGAGTTACACCAACATTACGCTCGATAGCCAGGTGATTGGCTCGCCCGAAGACACGCGGCGCGTTTCTCTGGACACCATCCCGGCTGAAGTTCTTTCAAAAGTCGAAGTCATCAAGGCCGTGACGCCGGACATGGACGGCCATGCGGTAGGCGGCTCGATCAATATCGTCACGCCGAGCGCCTTCGACGATCCGGACGGCCGTTTCTTCTCGGCGACAGCGGACTATGGCAACTACGATTTGGGCGGCGAGAACCCGTACAGCATCGCGGCCGGTTACGGCCAGGTGTTCGGTGCCTCACAGCAATGGGGCATTGTCATTTCCGGCAGTTATTCCGACCGCGATTTCACTACTGACAATCTGCAGGGCGGCGACCCGTGGGAGGAGGCAGAGGACGACACCGGCATTCTCATACCGGATGAGCTGGTACTTCGCGACTACCGAATCGAACGCATTCGCAGTGGCATCGTTGCCAATCTCGAATTCCGGCCGAACGACGAGACCAAACTCTATCTTCGCAATCTCTATAACGAGTTCGAGGACACAGAAGTACAGGCCGAGACGATCTGGGCTTACCGGGAAGGCGATTTGGAAAACCTGACTCCAACTTCCGGCACCTTTACCGAGGGCGAGGGCGAGCGCCTGGTATCCGATCGCAATGAAACACAAACCATCCAGAGCTCGTCGCTTGGCGGCGAATTTATACTCGGCAGCTGGGTACTGGAAGCATCGGCAACGCTCGGCAAGTCCGAGCAGAATACACCGCGAGACCGCGAGTGGTCGTTCCAGACGTCCGATGTTCTGCCAATGAACTACGACACATCCGACCTGTTTGTTACCGTTGATGCCGGCCCGGGTTTCAATGACCCGGGATTTTATGAGTTCAACGAATACCTCCGCGGCGCCCAGAACATCGTCGAGGACGTCACTGCGTTCCAGCTGGATCTCGAGAAAGACCTGAATTTCGGCGACAGCGGCATGACCCTGAAATTCGGTGCGAAGCAGATCGAGCGTGAAAAGACCTCGGATCAAAACATGGACGTGTTCGACGGTTTTGTCGATGACCTGACGCTGACCGGTTTCACCGAATCCGGCAGGTCCGATTTCTATTGCAGTGAACGCTGCTATGATTTTGGCCCGAGGATCCTGTTTTCTTCCATCGACCAGTTTTATGATGGCAACAGCGCCGATTTCGAGTTGAGCGATGGCGACACCGTCGCAGAGTCTTTCGGCGTCGATTTTCAGGTAACCGAGGAAGTGACCGCCGCGTACGTGATGGGCACGATGGACATCAACGACGCGACCGTGATCGCCGGCGTGCGTTTTGAAGATACGCAGACGGATTTTTCGGCTTTTGACCTGATCTTCATCGACGGCGATCCGGAACCGCCGGTTGTGGTTACCGGCGACAAAAGTTATTCGCACTGGTTGCCGAGCCTGCACCTGCGCATGGAAATGAGCGACAGCCTGCTGTTGCGCGCTGCCTGGACGAATACTGTCGGGCGGCCGTCCTACGAGCTGAACGCACCTTTCCGCATCTTCGAGATCGAGGAGGACGAGGACGTGCCGGGCGCGTTTCTGGGTGAAGCCGAAGCCGGCAATCCAGATCTCCAGCCGCTCGAATCGAGCAACCTCGACGTCGCCCTCGAGTGGTACATGGAAACCGGCGGTATACTGGCTGTCGGCGTTTTCTACAAAGATATCGATAAGCCGATTTACACGCGCATAACTCAATTCTCCGGTGATTTCGAGGGTCGCACGTTCAGCGAACTGGAGCTGACGACCACCGACAATGCCGATTCCGGAGAGATTTTCGGCGTCGAGTTCAACTATCAACAGCAGTTCCTGAACCTTTCCGGCTTCTGGAACGGCTTCGGCGTTGCATTCAATTACACGTATTCGGACAGTGAAGCCCAGATTTTCGACCGGCCCGACAAGTTGCCGTTTTTCCTGCAATCCGAACACATCGGCAACGCGGCGGTGTTTTATGAGCGCAGCGGATTCGAGGCTCGTCTCGCCTATACTTACTACAGCACCTACCTCGACGCCGTGGGCGACGATGCCACGAATGACCTGTATTGGGATGATCGCGGCCAGCTCGACTTCAAGACGAGTTACGATTTCACCCAGCACTGGAGCGCCTATATCGAGCTGCTGAACCTTACCGACGAACCACTGCGGTTCTTCAGCGGCAAAGACAGCGGCCGACTCGCCGAGAACGAGATCTATGGCTGGAACGCCATAGCGGGCGTGCGGGTCCGCTTCTAGGGCATCGCCAGCCACCGATCGCAACTTACCCGCCGCTCTTCGCCATCTGCATCGTTCCACGAGGCAGATGGCGATTTATTGTCATTTCGCAAGTTCTCTTCCTAAAAGACTGTTTTTTATCTCCAATAGTGTGACCAGTCGCTTGTTCACGCCTTCGGCCGGGCGCAGAATCCGCGAGCGGACGTCACCCGTGGTTTTCCGGGACCGGGTTTAGCCCCGGCCCTCCGTGTTCACACGGCCCGTCCGGCTTCGTATTGGGCACTTACAAACTGTTTCTTTTTCAGCCTTGTCCCGCTGGCGGGGCCAGGGCGCAGCAGGAGATTCGTCATGAGGATATCAATCGCAGGATGCTTACTGCTCCTGGCATTGGGCACAACCCCCGCCTTCGCCGACAAGGGATTCTCGGCCGGTGCATCAGTGGGCTACTCTAATCTGTCTATCGAGGAAGGCGGAGTCAGCGTCGATTTCAACGAGGTTGGTTACAAGGTATTCGGCACCTATATGTTCAACGACAACTGGGGCATCGAAGGCGGCTGGGTGGCCTTCGGATCGGCCAGTGAGGACGTTCTTGGCACCGAGATCGAACTTGAAGTCGACGGATTCGATGTGTTTGCAATCGGTGCGATGCCGATAAGCGAGACATTCGACCTTTTTGGCAAAGCCGGAATCATAAGCTGGGATTTGTCGGCTTCGATCAGCGGCTTTGGCCAGGGCTCCGACAGCGGCGAGGATTTGGCCCTCGGATTCGGCGGGCGGTTCAACAGCAGCGGTGGATTCGGTCTTCGGGCCGAGTACGAATGGTTTGACATCGAGAACGTCGACAGTGCCTGGATGTTCTCGGTCGGTTTCGAGTACGCTTTCCGCTAATCCGCGAGACAAGTACGCACACAAGGCCGTAACGTCACCGTTACGGCCTTTTTTTTGGCCTCCGGGTTTTCCCCGTACCGAAGCCTGCGACGCTTTTGGGGTATCGTTGCATCCCTGAGTAAGAACTCAACTCATTGGGGAATGACCATGAACCGGATACTGTTTCTGATCCTGGCCGCAGGCAATCTTTGCGCAGGCCTTCTGGCGGCAGATCCCTCGCTGGCAGGCGATTCGAATGCAACGTGGGGGTCGCGGGTTGTCATTGCCGACCACGATGGCGCGGGCGGCGAGCGGATTCGCATCGAACTGTCCGGCGAGGAGCTCGGGTTCGACCTTCAGGACCTGCAATTTGGCGAAAGCCGCTCGGTGGTGGACCGCTCCGGGCGAAACATACTTATTACGCGAACCGCGGAAGGATATGATTTCGAAGTCGACGGGCGTACCGTGTCGATGCCGGCATTCGATCAGGTCGGCGCACACGTTGCGATCGCTGACTTGTCAGAGCGTGAGTTTGACGTCGAAGTAATGAACAGCGGGACGGCATTTACAGCAGCCATGCCTGCGAACATTACCGTGATCACCCCGGAACCCCTGGCTGCAAACACGCAAGCAACCATCCGCTCGGTGTTGCAGTCCGCCGGCCACACTCAGGATGTGACGTTCATCGACCACAGCACGACGGCGTCGATGCACGGCACCGCGGCCCATGCGATAAAGGTCATCAAAAAGGAAGTGCACGTCAGCGAGTGACGATTGCGAGTGACATTCGCCTGGATCAGAACTCGAAAATGAATCCAATTGCCGGCAGCACCGGCAGCCAGAAGTCTTCCTGACCGTCGACGTACGGGACACCGCTGTCGTTGTAGAGCAGCTCGAACTCTGTACAACAGGGGTTCTCGCGGTTCAGGGCATTGGAAATCTCGACAAATATGTTCAGTACGCGCTGGTCGCCAAAACGGAATTTACGATTCACGCGGGCGTCCAGAGTTGCATAAGTCGCATAACGCTCGGCATTTCTCGGCCCGGGTTCAGCGATGTAAATTGGCAGACCGTTTTCGTCGACCGTTTCGACGAGGGACAGTGACGTGGTTGGCCAGCCATCATGGATGTTGGTCGCAATGCCAAGATCCCATCGGTCGGTCGACCAGTTCAGGCCGGCGCGAAGCGCGTGCTTCTGATCCCAGCCACGAGGCATGTCGATGTCATTTTCGCGGTCTTCAGCTTCGGACCAGGTGTACGCAATCCACCATGACAAAGGACCGCCGGATCCACGATCGAGCATGATCTCGGCTCCCCGTGCGCGGGCAGATATCGGCGCAATCTGCAGGCGATCGGGCAAGACCTCGGGAATCAGAGCAAGCGGGTCATAGAGATTTTCGTACCTCGGCCGCAGCCGATCGTATTCCTTCTGATACAGCTCGAGGCGCAGCGAGTAATTTGAACCAAGCGGTTGCGTGACACCGACGACTACCTGGTCTGCGCGTTGAGCACGTCGGAAATCGGTGACGCCGTCTTCGATCTGCAGCTCGCGCAGATCCTGGGGCTGCAAAAAACGCCCCCAGCTTGCCCGGAATTCCGTTCCGCCCGCGGTCGCATGAAAGAGATTCACGCGCGGGCTGGCATCTGCAGCGAAAGTCCGCTCGTCGTAGTTCTGTTGATCCAGACGCAGGCCATATTCGATGAACGTTCTTTGTGCAAATTGCCATTTATCCGCAACGTAAATGGCGTAAGACCCTCCTTCCGGCGTCCTGTCGAGATCCCGAACCTCATTTGCCGGCGTTCCCGGATACAAGGTCGACAGGCCAAGATAAGTGGTATCGCTCAAGTACCTGTAGTCGGCGCTGCCGTAAGCGAGGTCGAAGCCCCAATGCAGAATATGTTTGTCGGCGTAGCCCCACTCCCAATCCTGCTGGACTTTGAACTCCTGGAAATCTCTCCCGTCACTGACCTCCGAGACATACCTTTCGATGTCGTTGATATCTCCGTGGCGCCTGCTCTTGTATGCATTCAGCGAGACCAGGCTCGAACTTTGCAGGTCATCGGTCCACTGATTCTGCAATTCCATCCACAACTGCACGCTTTCGGCGTTGCTGCCGGCGGCCTCGAGGTCATCGGGATCGTCTGCAAGAGTCAGGCTGATCTTGTCCTTGGCATACAGCGCATTGGCAGTAAGCGTCGCGTCGGGCGACAGTTCGTAGCGGAACGAAGCAAAGATGTCGTGATACTTCGGTGAGCCGAACTCGGGTTTTATCACCAGGTCCAGATTGCCTCGCCGGGCTGAGACGAGCCAGCCTCCGCGGCCGCTGTCCAGCAAACCCGAGAACAGAATGCTGGTGTTGTAAACACTGACGCCGATTTCGTTCCTCTGCACAATGGCAGGGTCGATAGTTGTCATCAGTACCGCGCCACTCATCTGGTCACCAAACCTGAGGGGCACGCCACCGGTATAAACCTCAACGCCGTCAATGATTCGTGAATCGACGGTGCTGAAAATGCTCTGGAAATCCCGTGCGTGATATGGATCCAGGAGTTCGTTGCCGTTCAGGAACACGCCCGTCTCCCGGTATTCGCCGCCTCGTACGTAGGTGCGCGCGGATACGCCGGTGGACGCTGTGCCCGGCACGGTCTGAGCCGCCCTCAGCGGATCGTCACCGATGTCCGGCAGGTTCTCGATGGACAAACCGGAGAGGAAAAACGGTGCGCTGCCGAGATCGCTCCAGATGTCGTAGCGGCTCGACAGCACCGTGATCATTTCGATTTCATCGCGCTCCGCAAACAGTTTTACTTCAACAAGCGTGGGTTTGCCTGCCCGGACTTTGACCGTGCGTATCCCGGGCTCGTAACCGTCCGCCTCAACCTGGATCCGGTATTCGCGCGGTTCGAGAGCCGAGTATTGATACACGCCGGAGCCGAGCGAGGCAGCGCCCGGCAATTGCGGCAACGACGATACACGCACGTTGTCAACCGTTTGCCAGTTCTGCTGATCGCGCACGATGAGCAAAATGCCGCCGCCGGACGGGGTTGCCGATTCGGCCCTCACTACCAGCAGGAATCCCCTTTCCTCGAGGACCTCGAGATTATGCGGCGCAAGAATTTCCCGAACGATTTCCGTCGGCTCGGTGGACAAGGGCTCCACACTGACGGCGAGCTCCGGCGGCACCAGACCTGTGCTGTAGGCGAACGGGTAACCGGCCGCCCGGAACTCATCGATGACCGCCGCAATCGGTCTCCCGAGATAGCGGACCTGGCCGGGCTCCGCAGCGCTCGATGTCTGCAGGAAACACTGGGGCAGGAGCAGGATCGTCGACCACAGCAGCCGGCGGCACGAGAGAGCCGCGCAAAACATCACGCGGACACGCCTGCCGATTGCCCACGTATTGCGCAGCTTTTCCTGCAAGATTCAGACGACGACGTCAGTTGAAATTGGCAGATACGTCCGGCTGCCTTTCTGTCACAACGACAGTGCCATCCTTTATAGTCCAATCGAGATCGGTCGTCATCAGTACAAGCCGCAGCGCAACGGTCGGCTCCATGTCCACCAGCCCGTAACCCACCAGTGACTCCGTCCTGGCCAGCCGTTCCGCGGCAGGTGTGTCAAATCGGATCGGCCTGCCCGACTCGCGGCTGACCCAGCTCAGGAATTCGAAAATTGTCCTGCCCTCCGCATTCCACGCCGGTGTCGTTCTCTCGATCCAGTCCCACTCTTCACCGTAGGAATCCACCGGAACCACGACCGGCGCATCATCGCGCGACATGAGCAGTCTTTCGCCCTCCATGGCAATTGCAGAATAGCCCGCACTCTCGACGGCTATCTTGCCCTGCCTGACCATGACCTCCAGCCGGTCATTTAATTGCTGCGTGACGTAGCGCGTACCGAGCGGTGTAACCCGTCCCTGGTCGGTTCTTATGGCAAGCAACTCCCGACTGCCGGCCCGCACCGCAGTGGCGCTGTTCGTAGCCGGATCGGAATCAAAGTACAGCCGGCCATGCTGCAGGTAAATTTCATTTGCAGCGGTCAGCGAAACCGCAGTGTGCTCACCGAGACGCAGCGATCCGCCGTTTTTCCATGTCATCGCCATCCCGGCTTCGTCCCCGGTTCTTATCGACTGTCCCGGCACGAGCTCGAACGTGCCCGATGACGGGTAATACGGTATACCGGACTCATCGGCGATTTGCACCTCACCGAATCTTTTCTGGACTGTCGCAAGCGCGGTGCTGCCGTTCGTCAACGGCAACGATTGATACCACAGCATTCCGACGATGGCGGCAGCAACGAACGAGGCTGCCATGGCCATCTTCGTATATCGTCGCTGTTGCCGGAGGCGGATACCCTGTTTCCAGGCAATTTTCACCTGCTCGCGAATCGCGACCTCACGATCCGCGCGCGGCAGCGGTCGCGCGGCTGCGTGGGCAAACAGGGCTTCCAGTGCCTCGTCGCTTTGAATTCCGGATTCGGGTTCAGGTAGCTTTTTCATGTCAATCCCCGGTTCGGGTTATCGGCCTGCACAGATTCCGCCATCGCAGCGTACACATCGCAAAACGCACGTTTCGCGCGAGCCAGCAATGACTGGGTGGCCTCCATGCCGAGTTCCATCCGTGCGGCGATCTCCTTTATCGAATAACCGTCAATGTATTTCCATTCCAGTATGTTTCCGTAGTTCGGCGGTAACTTGTCCAGTGCAACCTGGATCAACCGCACAAGCTCCAGGCGCTCCTGGCGTTTGTCAGGCCGCAGACTTTCGTCTTCCTCCAGCGACTCGACCACCGCCTGGACCTGGGGAAAGTCTTCCGTGAGTACGATCTGCTCGCGGTACCGTCCCTGCTGTCGCAACCAGTCCGTACAGGTATTGCGGCAGATAGTGCAAAGCCAGGTAAAAAGCGCAGCCTCGCCCCGATAGGAATCAAGATTCTGCGTCGCCTTGCACATCGCCATCTGCGCCACCTCCTCGGCCGCATCCGTATCATTGCCGAGTCTCGCCAGGGCAAATCGGTACAGGCGCCGGAAATGGTCGTCAAAGAAGCGCCGGAATGCCTGCTCGTCTCCGGCAAGCATTTGTTTTACGAGCATTTTATCTTGAGCGTAAATTATCAAGACAGATCGGACTCCGCGTATCCGGAAGCTTAGACGAGGCGATGTGACCATTCCGGTCGATCACCGGGACCCGCAGCCTGTGTCTGCCGGAGAGCGGACCGCCATTCTTGGACGACAGAGAAAAATTTAATCGGTTTGCCGGCCGGATCGGCCTGCCACAAACCCTGGCGCTGTTCTACTTTTCGCGGCGCCAGACTTCCACGGTTTGCTGGGTTGCGCCCTCTATGATGATCTCGCCGATCTTGCATGGCGCGACACCGCCCACGTCGTCGCATTTTGAAAGTTTGGCCAGCCGTTCCTGATGGGAACTCTGGGTGAAATCCGCCGGAGCCTCGGCAACCTCCGGGGCCACCCATTCCGGCGATCCTGCCAGGTCCTTGTTCACAGCCTGCAACGACGCATACACCGGCTGTTGTCGCGCTGAAGGTGCGCAACGACTTTTGTCTTTGTATACGATGACGTTGTCCGCACCCTCTTTCAATGTCACGAGCTGTTGCAATGCCAGCTCACACTCCGCCTGGTCGACAAACTGCATCTGCAACTCCTGCTCCTGGCACACCGTCTTGCCGGCCGGCGCCACGCACTCGCTCAGGGTCAACACAAATACCTGAATCCATGCCGTATCCATAGTCCTCTCCTCGCTGGTTGCAGCCTCGGGCCGCAGCCGTACTTTATCTGTCTTGTTTGATACCGAGGTTAGCAAAAAATTCGCCGGATCGTGGACCGGCCCTGCAAGCCAACGCCGTAAGGCCTTGTGCCGCCTGCATTTGGGTAGAATGGCGCTTGCTCACGGGAGCCTGAGAGCGCGCGACGATGCCTGAGTACCCTGAAGTCATTTTGCAACCCGGCCGCGAGAAATCGGTCCGGCGGCGGCATCCGTGGATCTTTTCCGGCGCCGTGGCGCGCGTGGACGGCCGTCCGGAGCCGGGATCAACGGTTCGCGTGCTCAGCCCGGCGCGGGAGTTCCTCGCACTGGCTGCGTACTCGCCCTCGTCGCAGATTCGCCTGCGGATATGGTCTTTCGACGAGGAAGCCGCCATTGACGCCGCCTTCATGCACAACCGCGTTGCCCGTGCGGTCGATCTGCGCCGCCGGCTCGGTGTACTCGGGCAAGGCGGCGCCTGTCGTTTGATCTTCGGCGAATCGGACGGGCTTCCCGGCGTCGTCGTCGATCGCTACGACGAGCATCTCGTCTGCCAGTTCCTGTCAACCGGTGCCGAGTACTGGCGCGACGCCATCATTGCGGCGCTGGAAACATTGCTCTCACCGCGCAGCGTAGTCGAGCGATCCGAAGCGGATGTCAGGCGCAAGGAAGGACTGGAATTGCGCCGCGGCCTGTTACGCGGCGCCGCAGCTTCGGGTGCTGTTGAATTCGTGATCGGCGGTATACGGCAGCTCATCGACATCGGAGCAGGACAAAAGACCGGTAGCTACCTCGATCAGGCCATCAACCGCCTGCACGTGGCCGCCTACGCGAAAGGCGCCGCTGTCCTCGATGCGTATTCCTATTCCGGTGGTTTTTCGATCGCCGCGTTACAGAATGGCGCGAGCCATGCAACGCTGATCGACAGCTCGGCCGATGCATTGGCATTGGCAGAAAAGCAGGCGCAATTGAACGGCGTCGCGGACCGATGCCGTTTTTCCAACGCCAATGTGCCCGAGGAGCTGCGCAGGCTGCGCGATTCCGGAACGCGATTCGACCTGGTCGTGCTGGATCCGCCGAAGTTTGTCAGCTCGGCACAGCAGTTGAAGTCCGGATGCCGGGGCTATAAGGACATCAATATGCTCGGCCTGCAAATCCTGAAGCCGGACGGCGTGCTGGCCAGCTTTTCCTGCTCGGGGCACGTCAGCAGCGATCTGTTCCAGAAAATCGTTGCCGGTGCCGCAGTAGACGTCAACCGCGACCTGCAGATCATCGAGCGACTGTCACAACCTTCGGATCATCCGGTCGCCCTTCACTTCCCGGAAGCCGAATACCTGAAAGGCCTGATACTTCGCGTTGTGGCCTGATCCCGCACCACACGTTATAAGGGCCAGACCCACAGGATCATCGGTACGGAAACCGCGACCACGAGGATCTCGAGCGGCAACCCCATCCGCCAGTAATCGCCGAACTGATAGCCACCCGGCCCCATAATGAGTGTGTTGTTCTTGTGACCGATCGGCGTCAGGAAAGCGCTTGACGCCGCTACGGCAACTCCCATCAGGAACGGATCCGGGTTGACCTGCAAATGCGCGGCAATCTCGACCGCCAGGGGCGCTGCAATGACGGCAGTTGCTGTGTTGTTCATGACATCGGACAGGGTCATCGTCACAAGAATAAGGAGAACCAGCACGATCACTGGCGAGTAGCCGCCGGACACACTCAGAATTCCGTCAGCGATCTGCGATGTGGCGCCCGTAGTCTGCAATGCAACACCGATCGGGATCAGGCTCCCCAGGAGCACGATGACAGGCCATTCAATCGAGTCGTACAGGTCACGTAGCGGTACAACGTTAAGTATCACGTAGCCTGCAACGACACAGCCGAGCGCCGTCGGCAAATGCACGAGTCCGAAACTCGCTGCGACGATTGCTGCGACAAACAGCGCGACCGCCCACCCCGCCTTGTTTCGCTTGATTACCTTTTGTCCGCGATCTGCCAGCGGGAGGAGACCGAGATGGCCGATGATGTCTCCCAGACCCTCCTCATCACCCAGCAGCAGCAGGACATCGCCCGGTTCGATATTCAGTTTGCGAACATCTTCGCGAAATCGAACGCCGCCTCTTGATACACCAACCAGGCCGACGCGATAGCGATAAAGCATGCGCACCGCGTGGGCAGACCGGCCGGCAAGTTGCGACGCTTCGGGAACGACCACTTCCTGCAGCTCTATATGTTCGTCTTTCACCAGGACTTCGCCGGTGCCGATGTACTCGAGCCCCATGCTCCCGAGTGCGCCCTCGATACTTTCCGGGTTAGCTTCGACCACCAGGGTATCGCCCGCCTGTATCTCGACGATGCGCGCAAACCCGGGCATGCGTCTGCCGTTACGGATCAGGCCAAGTATTTCCACGTCGCTCGCATCGGCCAGTTCGTCCAGCTCGCGAACACGCTTGCCGATCACCGGGGAGTTTTTCGAGACCTTGAGTTCCGCGATGTAGCCCGCCAGATCAAAGGAATCCCTGGATGATTTCACTTCGAGGCGTTCGGCGGGCAGCAATCGCCAGCCGATGAGCGCGACATAGGCGACGCCGACCGCCGCGCAGGCAATCCCGACCGGTGTGAAATCGAACATGTTGTACGGTGCGCCGAGCGCATCGTTTCGAAACTCGGATATGACGATGTTCGGTGGCGTTCCGATCAGGGTGATCATGCCGCCGAGGATCGACGCGAAGGACAGCGGCATCAGTGACAGGGCCGGGCTCCTGTTCGCCTTTGCAGCCGCCTGGATATCTACGGGCATCAGGAGAGTAAGCGCCGCGACATTGTTCATCACCGCCGACAGCACAGCCGCAAGTGACGACATGATTCCGATGTGCGCCGAGAGCTTGCGCGACCCGGACACCACGAATCGAGCCAGCAGCTCGATGGCCCCGCTGTTCGACAGGCCACGGCTGACGATGAGTACGAAAGCAATGATGATGACCGCGGGGTGGCCAAACCCGGAGAACGCCTTGTCGGCGGGCACGATGCCGGTCAGCAGCGCCGCGAGTAATGCTGCGAAAGCGACCAGGTCATATCGCCATCGTCCCCAGATGAGTAGGACGAAAACGCAAACGAGCAGTGTGTAGAGTATGCCCTGGTCGGCTGTCACAAGATCTCGTTCCTGTATGCGCCATGGCGGCGCATACAGGAAACTACGCGAAATTCCTGAAAATTACGAATTCAGGAAAAGTGACTAACCGCCGAAATTGAAGACGAGTCCGGCCGACAACATGTACACGTCCGCGCTATCCGTATCTTCCGGATCGATATCGAACATCTCGTATTCGCCGCGTATCTCAAGATTGCCAAGCGCAAATCGGGCGCCGATTCCGTAGGCTGGGTCCGTGCCGTCGTCGCTACCCGAATCGACGCCATCGATCGAGGCTGAGACATCCCACGACACCATCCCAGCCTTGGCGAAGACGCCGACCGGGCCGATGTCAACGCCGAGGACTCCGAAAACGTCCCAACCGATGACATCGAGTTCAACCTCACTCCCGAGCAAATCGCCGCTCGGCGCACCCAGATCTACATAGCCACCCTCGATTGCGAGATCGACGGCACCCAGATCGAAGTTGTAGCCGCCGAAAGCTTTCCACGCGAAGTCATTCTCGTCGAACTCAAAAACCTCGCCGAGATTCTCGTCGGGAATATCGACTTCGACGGTCGCACTGCCGACGCTGCCTCCACGGTAAGCGCCGGCCTGGGCGTGTGCATTACCGACTGACAGGAATGCCGCCACTGCCAAAAGCAGGCAGATTGAAACGGTATTCAAAAGCATTGATCTTTGAAGCATTACGTCATACGTAAATATCTCCCAAGCGGAACAAAACCAAACATGACCAGAACTTCTTTCAGGCAGAACAGGTACGTTTCGCTATTTTACGATGCAGTCGAAGTGTGCAAAAGGTCGCCTACGTCACAGTTAGCGTGCGATCAGCCCGTCGCGAGAGACTTCCGAGACGATCGTCTCTGCCTCTTTCACGAATATCGAGTAGTCGCGCAAGTGATCGGTATCCTGTCGGATCTTCGAGTCGATCTCGATTGCCCACACCTGTTCCTGGGTCGAAACGGCGTAAAGCTGTGTTGCCAGCCTGAGCGCATGCTTGAAATCCACGCTCGGTGGCTCGACGTACTCGGTCAGTTCGTAGGTCCATACATTGTAATAATAGGTTGGCCTAAAGATGTGGGTCGATTGCGGATTCATCTCCTTTACCTTGGCGTCCGACGCAAGACTCACCATTTGTGTGACCAGGACGGCATCCGCAGCAATCTCTTCGACCAGTGGGATAAGGGTTTGCCGGTTAACGGGTGTTTTTGAATTCATCATCGAAGTTGCGGCGATCGCATCGGTGCCATGGCTGGCGAGTTGCTTGACAACCTCCGTCTCGAGATATCGCCGCGTATCGAATGACGAGAACAGGGCGATGACCAGGATCTTCTTGTACGGCGTTTCTGCCACATCCGACACTTCCTGGACCGTGGTGACGCTCGAACTCATGGCGCATGCGCCAAGCAGGACCACGAATCCGCAAATCAACCACGATCGTGGCGAGTATGATTTTTGTTTCACCGCGATACTCTTTACAGGACTGCCATCCGGGACCGTATGATGCTCAGAATCCGGCAGAAATGATACGGTGCCAGGCGCGCGAGGACGATCGGAGCCGCAGGATCGTGTCATCCGCTGCGCTGCAGCGGTGACTTGTTACCGGATGCAAATGTAGAATCAGCCGAAAGCCGGCAATTGGCGGGTGTCGTCTAATGGTAGGGCCCCAGCTTCCCAAGCTGGAGACGTGGGTTCAATTCCCATCACCCGCTCCACTCTCACTCCTCGGAAAAAAGCCGGCCCGCGGGGGGTGCGGGCCGGCCGGTTGTGACCATTGACGCTTGCCAAAACGGTGGCGTAACGGGTGCCTCAATGATCGGTCACGTGGTTCGGATCTCCTGATCTACAAAGATGACAGTGCTGTTGCCTGGCTGGCTTTGAGTCGCGCCAGGTTTTCATTTGCAGCTTGCATGTCCGTGTTAGCCCTGGCGGCAGACTCGAAATCCTGCCTCGCCCCATCGGCGTCGCCGGTTACGGCACGAAGCACACCGCGATTCGAGTAAGCCAGCGCAAGATCCTGTGAAGTGAACGGGCTGATGGGCGAACTGCGATGGCGTACGTAACGCTCGCTGATAGAGAGCGCCGTCTCGCACGCTGCAACCGCTGCATCAAACTTCCGGGTCAGCGTGTAGGCAACGCAGAGGTTGTTTTGCGCTGCGAACGTTCGTCCTTTCTTGTATCGGTAGGAACTGATCTTTTCGATCCCTTTGTCGTAGTCCCCGGACATCATCACGCGGCCATAGGCATCGTCCTTGATCACGGCCATACGGTATGCCGACGGCGATGTTTGCTCGGCCAGCGATGACCCGCCAGCCAGCAGCAGAATCGCAACTGCAAGCTTGCCGCTTGAGGCAATCGCTTTGTGCTTTCTCTCGTTCGTGAACATTGTGTGCCCTCCTGCGAAGTGCGAAAACCCGGCTACCGGGCTTCGGGTAAACACGGTGTTTACCGACGACGCCAACTTACAGTTCACGACTGCAGGGAAACAAACGAATTAAACTTCTGTCACGCATGAGAATTTTTCATGCATCGGTACCGAACTCCTGTAACACCCAGTTGCGTAATGCCTGCACTTCCGGGCGGTGGCCCTGGTGTTTCTCGTACGCCACGTAGTACGCATCGCTCGATTGCATTTCCTGATCGAAGAGCCGTACCAGGCTTCCTGACTGAAACCAGGCATTGCTCAGTGGCAGTGGTAGCAATGCTGCACCTACTCCACGTTCTACTGCCCGGGCAACTGCAATCATGGAATCCAGCCGAATGATGTTTCGCGTCTTGGGAATATGAATACCGGAATACTCCGACCATAACCGCCACGCATCCGGACGCGTGGTATGCACGACCAGCGGAAACGGCTCGCGCACATTCCAGCCGACCATGTTCAGTCCCGCGCGAAACTCCGGCGAGCACGCCGGCACGAGCATCAGCGGAAACAGCGCCGTCGCCGCAAGGCCCTTCGGCGGCGTACCAAAGAGCCGGATCGAAACATCGGCATTGGCCGGGTGTTTCTCTACGGATTCGTCACTGGTGTCGACGGAGATATCGATCTCCGGATGCAATGCCGTGAACTGCGACAGCCTGGGTACGAACATTTCGCTGGCAAAGAACGGCTGCACCGATACGCGCAACGTGACTTGCGGCGACTCCGGCCGCAAGCCATCCGCCACTGTATCGAGGCGCCGAATGGCCGGATCTGCCTCCTCGAAGAGTATATGCCCGGCCTGCGTCAATTCGAGATCGCGACCGCGGCGCTCGAACAGTTTGACTCCCAGTTCTTCCTCGAGCTTTTTCACCTGGTGACTGACAGCCGATGCGGTAATGAACAGGTCCTCTGCAGCCGACCGGAAGCTGCCGTGCCGCGCGGCGACACAGAAGGTGCGAACGCCGCGCATGGACATTCGTTTCGCCGGAGCGCTCATCTCCGGCAATTCCTGTGAATTGCGTTCTTTTGCATAAACGTGTCGCTACCCGGGCGCGCATTCGCTGGTTCGACAGAGTACCTGCATGAATCGTACCAATGCTGCTTTGCACTTCGATGACAGGCCAGGATTGGCCCAAAGTCTCGTGTCCTTGCCTGCGCCGATGGTTGCCTTTGTTACTTCATGCTTCCGATTGGTGCGCGTTCCCAGCGCAAATGCACCGGCATCGTGCGCATCGCAGGTCACGTGACAGCAGGAAGGATGTAGCGATTGATAAGATCGAACAGTTGATTCACTTCGTCGGCCTCTTCATTCCAGGCATGGGAGTAAATCGCGATGACCAGCTCGAGCTCCGGTATCACCATCAGCAGTTGCTGACCGAATCCTCGCGCGGCAAACGTACGCAGCTCTTGCCCATCATGTTCGAAGTAGCCGGTCCACCACAGATATCCGTAGCCGTCGAGCGTCCAGGCGAAGTTCTCCGGATGTGCCCAGCTCAGCGCGACATGCAGTTGCGTCGATACATCGGCCCAGGCCTCGCTGACGATCTGCTGCCCGTTCCACCGCCCGCGATCCGCCAGCAGCTGACCGAACTTCAGCAGGTCGCGTGCGGCGAGGTACAGACCGCGACCGAGATCCGGCAGTCCCGTCGGCGTAGTGAGTACTTCGATCTCGCTGATTTGCAGCGGCGCGATCACATGGACGAGCCCGAAATCCAGCAGTGACAGCGGGCCGTTGGTTTCGATTGCTTGCCCCAGGGACACGGTCGCTGGCGTGTTGTAGGCAAAGGCTGTTCCGGGATCGCTTGCCATTGGCAGATCCAGCAGCGCTTTGCTGAAATCCGTCTGCGTGTCGTAAAAGCGCACCATTTCGTTGTCCATCGACGAGTAGGGCGGATCCCATTCGTTCCACTCGAGACCGAGACGCATGGTCAGAACGTCTTCAAGCGTGATGCTGTTCTTCCGGTCATCCCAATTTTCGTACGACGTATACGGAAAGAGATCAAGGTAAGCCGTGCTCACGCCGTCGATGATGCCCTGGTCGATGGCGACGCCGATGGCAATCGAGGCCAGGCTTTTGGACATCGAGAACAGGGCGTGCATTGTCGGGTCGACGTTACCTGCCCGCTCGTCAAAAGAATCGGTGTTCGTGCGCAGGGTTTCATCGAGCACCAGCTGCCCCTCGTGGGCAATGGCAATCGAATCCACGATGTCGAATTCGGACGCCATCGCATTCATCATGTCTTCGAGCAGTTGCTCGGACATGCCAAGGCTGCCGGCGCCGGCAACGATCCAGCCGTCGGCTTTGCTTGCCGGCAACCGGTAGCTGTAGGGCGGTTCAGGTGGCGCCGGCTCCGGGCCGTTGCTTCCGCCACCACAGGCGGTCAGAACCAGCAGTACAAGAATGGTGCACGCAGCGGCAATCGCCTTGCTGTTCTTGAGCTCGTGTAAAGTCATCGTGTGATCCTTGAGGGTCGGGTTGACAACGGGTCGCCGGACCCGTCGAATGCGGCGAAAATTTAGTGTCCCGTGCAGGCGAAGGCTTAAGCTTCGGGACGAATGACAGCCAGGTGGTACGAATGACCGGTGGGCGGGGACGAAATTGAACGACGAAGAGCAAAGCCGCGGAAGCTTGCGCCGGAGGTCGGCGGAGGTCCTGGCATGGGTCGCCGGGGTGGGCTTCCTGTGGACGGTCGATACGCTGTCAAAGCTCGCGATTCGTGACCAGGCCGGTTACGGCAAGGACGATTTCCGGTTGTTCACGGATCAGGGCACGAGCGCTGCGGCCGCCGTGCTGATGATTCCCTTCGTCATTTACTGGCTAAAGCTGTTTCCACTGAAGCGTGACCAGTGGGTTCCTGCGGTCATCGGTCATACCGCAGGCAGCGTAATCTTCGCATTCGGCCACTACAGCCTGATGGTGTTTTTTCGCATTGTTGTTTTTCAGCTCAATGGCATGGAGTACAGCTGGCTGCAAAGCTACGCATCGAACCTGATCGTCGAGTACCAGCTCGATATCAAGATCTACGTGGCCATCGTGCTGATCGTGGCCGCGTACCAGTACTTTCGCCATTTCCGGCTGTCGAAGCCTCCCGCAGCACCGTTGCAGGGCCGGCTGGTGGTACAAACCGGGAGCGGTGAGAGCATCGTGCACATTGCGGAGATCGACTACGTTTCCGCCGCGCGGAATTACCTGGTGGTGCACGTCGGTGACAAGGAGTTCCTGCTGCGGGACACCATAAACAACCTGGAGAAAAGAATGGCCGGGGAACCTTTTCTCCGCACGCACCGCAGTTTCATAGTCAATATCGACAGGATCCAGGAAATCCGGCCGGCCGACTCCGGGTACCGGATACGGCTGAAGAGTGGCGGCGAAATACCGCTCAGCCGTAGTTACCGTGACGCCGTAAGAGCGACTCTCGCCGGCTGATGCGTGTTGTCGATGCCGGAAACCTGGCCACGATTCCAGTGACCCAGGGCCCGGGCGCGGGCGCGGCCCTTCCCCGGGCTCTGGAGGTGACCTGTATCTAGTCCAGGATCAGTGCCTCGCCCGGCAGCAAATGTTCCACCGGCATGCCACGACGCGCAGCTTCCGTCTGAAACGTTGACAGCGGATTCTCAACCTCGACGTAGGCCGGCGGATCGTTGAGCCCGAAATGGATCGGCACGATCTTGCTGGCGCGCAGGATTTTGCCCGCGTCGACCGCCTGAACCGGAGTCAGCACGCCGGGCGTCTCCGGCATCGGGTCGCTTTGCAGTCGGGCGCCATTGATCGGCAGAAACGCAGCGTCGAAGGGCCCGTACTGAGCGCCGATCGTCTGCCATTGGCCGTGCCACAGAGTATCGCCGCCGTGAAAGAACCGTTTTCCGTTCACGGATACTATCCAGCTCACCTGCTCGTCGCCGAACCCGTCTTCTGCCGGGACGGCAATGAAAGTGAAGTCACCGCGAACGACAGGTTCGTACATCGCAACCGGCGTGACTTTAAGTCCCCTCGATGCAACGTAAACTGCCGTTGATTCATGGCATATGACAGTACCGCGGTCGCCAAGTACACGTTTCAGCGTCCCTGCGTCAAAGTGATCGTTATGCACGTGAGTCAGCAGTGCGTAACGCCGCGCGGTTTCGGCGCTCACCCCGGCCAGACCCTCGGGCGGATCGTTGTCCCAGAATTCCCCGCCGACGGCGTCGACGAGTACGGTCGTGGTTCCGTATACGAACCTGACGCCCGCCCAGTTCAACCGCTCCACGCGCAGTGGGTCCGCGCAGGTGGCCTTGCTGATGTCGAATGCAGCCAGCAATGCGAACATCGACGTGAGTATCAACGGCTTTTTGGGCACGACTCGGCTCCATCCCTGATTGCAGGAAAACAAACATCTGGTGTCTGCACACGCTAGCAAATAGAATGTTATAAGCCGAGTTTATAATTATTATGTTCTAATAAGTTTCTCCTATATTGTGAAAATAGACACGCGAGATCTGCAACTGCTGCTGTGCCTTGCGGAGGATGGCTCGCTCACGGCCGCATCGAAGCGCATGCACCTGTCCCAGCCGGCTATCAGCCAGAGACTGGCGAACCTGCAATCGCGTATCGGCTCGAGCCTGTTCGAGCGGCAGGACGGGCTCATGCGACCGACGGCCGCAGGCGAACGGCTGGTGACCGCGGCACGGGATGTTCTGGGCCGGCTCGAAACGGCATTCGCCGACATTGAAGACATGCGCACCGAGCGAGCCAGGCGCCTCCGCATTACCACACAGTGCTACACCTGCTATCGCTGGCTGCCCTATGTCATGCGTGATCTGTCGGCGCAATTTGCCCGGCTCGGCATAGATGTCGTGCCGGAAGCAACTGATGCACCGCTCGAGGCGCTGAAGCAGGATCAGGTCGACATTGCCATCGTCAGCTCGGTTGAGGCCGGTACCGGATTCACGATCCATGAACTGTTCGAGGATGAGTTGTTCGCCGTCATGAACAAGGATCATCCACTCGCCGGACGGCGCTATCTCAGCCCGTCCAGTTTTCAAGACCAGGTCCTGATCGTATACAGCGGGAAACGCCTCGCCATTTTGGACGAGGTACTGCGCCCCGCCGGAGTCTCTCCGGCCCGGGTCATCCAGGTTCGCATGACCGAAGCCATCATCGAACTGGCGCGATCCGGCCAGGGCGTCGCCATACAGGCCGGCTGGGCGTTCAATGACCTCGACAATATCGAAGGGCTCGCCGCAGTGCGCATTACGAGAGGCGGTTTCAGGCGCCGTTGGTCTGCCGCTGTGGCCAACACCTGCAATGACGACGTAGCCACTGCGTTTGTCGAAGGCGTTCGCAAGATCGGCAAGCGCATCCAGGGGTCGAACTGGCGCAGAAAGCTCGACCACACCGAAGCGACTCGCAAGCGGGCGTAAACGAATTGATTATCATCGAGGTCAGTGTCGGCATGCCAAAGACCTTGCAACACGGGCGGAAGGCCGTGTCGACCGGCATTTTCAAAGTGCCTGTACACGGCCCCGTGGTCGCCGGCCTGTTGCATCTCGAGGGAGACGGACAGGCGGACCTCAAGGTTCACGGAGGCCGCGACAAGTCCATGTACGCGTATCCGCATGAGCATTATTCGTATTGGGCGAAAGAACTGGGTGTTGCCGGACTCGAATCATCGCAGTTCGGCGAAAATCTCACGGTCAGCGGTATGACGGAGACCTCGGTGGTGTTGGGCGACTCCTACCGGCTCGGTGATGTCATTGCAACCGTTACCCAACCGCGACTGCCCTGTTTCAAGCTCGGGATTCGCATGAACGACGATACCTTTCCGAACCGGTTCCTGACGAGCGGCCGGCTGGGCTTTTACCTGCGGGTCGAACAGGAAGGTACGTTACGGGCTGGCGATGGAATCCAATTGCTGCAACGCCCCGCCCACAACATCAGCATATTCCGATTGTGGCAAACCGTATTCGGCCCGGAGCAAAACGCAGCCAATGCGCAACTCGCGCTCGACAGTCTGCCATTGCTCGATGCCGGCTGGGTGCGGCGACTGCGGCAAATCACGGCTGCTGGCAAGCCGGTTTAGGGGCGCCCGCGCAACTGCCGTACAATGCGCGGCAGCGATGAACAACCTGGTCACGACAATTCGACGCTCGGTGTGTAGGAGCTTTCCGGCACTGGCATTGCTGTCGCCGATGTTGGCCACGGCCGATACTGCGCTCATCGCGGTGGCCACGAACTTCGCAGAAACTGCAGAGACACTGGTGCAGGATTTCGAGAATCTTGGCGAGCATGAAATAGAGATTTCGAGCGCAGCAACCGGCAAACATTACGCACAGATTGTCAACGGCGCACCCTTCGATGCGCTCCTCGCCGCCGACCAGGAACGCCCTCGGCGCCTCGAAGAATCGGCGCACGCCGTTGTCGGCACTCGGTTTGTGTACGCTGTCGGCAAATTGACTCTCTGGAGTCCGGACGAGGAGCTGATCGGCGACAACGGAACTGAGGTCCTTGAAAGGCAGGAGTTTCGTGCGTTGGCAATAGCCAATCCCGCGCTGGCGCCGTACGGGGCCGCAGCGAAGGAAGTACTGCAGTCACTCGGTCTCTGGAGTGCGCTGGAAGCAAAGATCGTTATGGGTGAGAACGTCGGGCAGGCTTTCGCTCTGGCCGCAACGAGGAACGCGGAACTTGGGCTGGTTGCACTGGCATCGGTCATCAGCAAGCGCAACACGCGCAATGGCAGCCGCTGGGACGTACCGGCCCATCTGCATGCACCGATCCGCCAGGAAGCCGTGCTGCTGGTGCACGGTTATGAGAACGCGGCTGCAGTTGCCTTTCTCGCGTACTTGAGATCCGACGCAGCGCGACTGACCATCACAGCCTACGGGTACGGGCTGGAATGACACATGCCTGATTTCGGTCCGCTCTGGCTGTCCCTGGCCCTCGCAGGTGTAACAACCGTTATTTTGCTGCTGGTCGGAACGCCGCTGGCCTGGTGGTTGTCCGGTACGCAGTCCCGGGTCAAACCGTTCGTCGAGGCGGTTACAGCTCTGCCACTGGTTCTTCCGCCGACCGTGATCGGTTTCTATATTCTGATAGCCCTCAGCCCCGCCTCACCCATAGGTTCGTTCTGGATGCGCGCGACCGGGGACGCCCTCACTTTTTCTTTCAGCGGTCTTGTCGTTGCATCGGTTTTCTATTCCCTGCCCTTCACCGTGCAACCGTTGCAAAGTGCTTTCGAATCCATAGGGCGGGCGCCTCTGGAGGCTGCGGCCAGTCTTCGCGCAAGTCCGCTCAATACGTTTTTCTCGGTCGTCGTGCCACTGTCTGTGCGCAGTTTCATTGCTGCCGCCGTGCTCACATTTGCGCACACGATTGGCGAGTTCGGTGTAGTACTGATGGTCGGCGGCAACATACCGGGAAAGACCAAGGTTATCTCGATCGCGATTTACGAACATGTAGAGACGTTGAACTACGCCGACGCACACCTGCTGTCAGCAATCCTCCTGCTGTTCTCGTTCGCCGTGCTTTTCGTGGTCTATGCTTTTGTGCGAGGGCATCGTGTCAGCATCCGCTGATTCGGCGCCGGTGTTGTCGATCAAGGCGGGGATTTCCTATCCCGGCTTCACCCTCGACGTGGACCAGGAACTGGTGTTCGATCGCAGTGTAGGATTGTTCGGTGCAAGCGGAAGCGGCAAAAGTACCTTGCTGCGAGTGATCGCCGGATTCGAGAAAGAAGCCCGCGGACGTGTGGAGTACGACAGCGAGTGCTGGCAGGACTCGGAACGTGAGCATTTCCTGCCGGCATGGCGGCGCCCGGTCGGGATCGTGTTTCAGGATACAAGACTGTTCGGCCATCGCGATGTCGCAGGAAACCTGCTGTTTGCCGCAAGCCGTAGTGCGCCCGGCCGCGCTCCGATCGAACTCAGGCACGTAGTCGAGGCTTTCGACCTGCAAGCACTCCTGTCACGTCGCGTCGAGGCACTTTCCGGAGGCGAGCGCCAGCGGGTTGCAATCGCACGCACATTGCTCACAAGGCCGCGCATCCTGCTGCTTGATGAGCCGCTCTCGGCGTTGGACACGAGCCGAAAGAGCGACATCCTTCCGTACCTCGAATCATTGCCGGATCGCTTTGGCATTCCCGTCCTGTACGTAAGCCATGCAATAGACGAAGTTGCCAGGCTTTGCGATCGCGTCATCGTGCTCAAACATGGACAAGTCATCGGCACCGGAAATACGACGGATGTACTCAACCAACTCGGGATACATGCGCAACAGTCGCCACTGGGTCAGATATCAGTCATCGACGCGACAGTCGTTGAGCAGCTGACGGAGCTTCAGCTGACGCGACTGGATCATTTCGGGCAATCCTTTGTGGTACCGACGCTCACGCACCTGTCCATCGGGTCACAGGTGCGCCTGAGTATTCGTGCCAGTGACGTGGCCATTGCTACCGAGGCACCGCGGGGCTTGAGTGTTCGTAACATCCTTCGCGGCAACCTGACAGCAGTCGAACTCCACCCGAACAGCGCATTTGCGACGGTGTCGATCGACATCGGCCATACGGTGCTCAAAGCCGAGTTGACGCGCCATGCGGTCGAGGAATTGCGTCTTCGCGCCAATATGCCCGTGTTTGCTCTGGTGAAGACCGCGTCTTTCGACCATCGGCGCTGAACTCACAGGGCCCGGTTGCTAACCAAAGCAGGGCCTGACGCATCCAAGGCTCAATGACGTCAATGGTGCAGAATCATGGGGTTCCGACGCAGGCCGAGTTTGACCAGGCGATCGCCAATCGCAGCGACCACTGGTTTGCGGCGTGCCTGCGTATTACCCGAAATGAGGATCTCGCGGCAGATGCGGTCCAGGATGCGCTGGTCAGTGCCTGGCACAAACGGCACCAGTTTGAACGCACCGCAATGCTGGAAACCTGGATACACCGGATTGCGATCAACGCGGCGCTACAGTTACTTCGGAAAGCGGCCTCCTGGAGGCACGAAGAGCTGCATGAAGATCTGCCCGATACAGGACGCGCACCCGATAGCCAGCGGGCCGATCAGGAGCTCGACAAGGATCTTGCGTCGGCTTTGCAAAACCTTACAGAAATGGAGAGCGCGTGTTTTGTGCTGAAGCACCTCGAGCAGTGGCGTCTCAGCGAGATAGCCGCTGAGTTCGACACCGGTGTCGGCACTGTCAAACAGGCATTGTTTCGCGCGGTAAAGAAACTGCGCGTCATCATGGCAGACCGTCGGAGCAACAATGATTACTGAAGACATCCTCCTGCTGTACTTTTATGACGAGTTGACTCCCCGCGAACGCGAGAAGGTGCGCATCGCGCTGGCCGAGGATCCGCGGCTCGCCATCCAGTACCGGGAGCTATGTAACCAGCTTGAAGAATGGCGGAGCGAGTCCGTGCCGCCAGCGGCCGATCATCTTCGGCAACGCTGGTATGACAGCATCGATCGGGCCGCGCGCAGTGCGCCTGCGAGGGCGGAAGCCCGGCGAGTCGTTCCGCGGCTCTGGCTGGCCGGGATGGGGACCGCGCTTGCTGCAGCGCTGGCCGTCGGCATCGGCATCGGCGTTCGACTGCAGGACCGGCAGATTCCCGATAACGTCGTCGACAGCTCGATTGCCGGCAGCGAATCTGTTCCTGTTGCCACAATTCCGTTGTCGTTTACGCGTGGCCTGCTGCTGCACCTGGATGACAGCCAGCGAGAGATCAGAAGTCTGCCGATCGACGACCAAGCCGGTCGCGTTGCACTGACCTTGCAACTCGTCGAGCAGAATCGATTGTTCGAAAAGGCTGCTGTCCAAAGTAACGCACCGAACCTGGCTCGGGTACTGCGCGCTTTTGAACCCATTCTTCTACAGCTTGCCAGCGAGGATATCGCGCCGCAGGACGCCGAGGCTCTGCGCGACCAGCTCGCCTTCGAACTCAAGGTGATGCTAACCAAACTCTCGATCGCCCCATCAGAAGTAGCAGAAACCATCTGAAGAGGAACACCGAAATGAATTGGCTGAGGACTTTTATTCTGCTCACTGTTTCTTCGCTGGCCGCTGTCGGTGCTGGTGCGCAGACTGCCAGGAACGACAGTAATGACAACGAGCAACTCAGAATTGCAGCGCTCGAGGCACTGATCTCGGCCCCGCCGGAAAAGGCCCTGCCGATCGTCGCAAAAGTTCTACGCGGTGAGTACAGCGAGGCACTGAAGTCGCGCGCTTTGTTCGTACTCAGCCAGATAGAGTTGCCCGAAGCGCAACAAATGTTGCTGGATACGGCAAAGACGGGTACAGCAACGCTGCGCACGGAGGCCATTCGGATGATCGGCATCGGCGGAGATACGACCGCCCTTGCAGGGCTCAGGGAGATTTACGCGGGCGGCGACGAAGCCATACGAGAGGCCGTGCTGGATGCTTACCTCATAGCTGATGATGCCGGAGCCGTCTATCAGGTTGCGATCGATGCAACCACCGAAAAGGAGTTCGAAGCGGCTGTCGGCATACTCGGTGCCATGGACGCGCGTGACGAACTGCACCGGCTGCGTGAGCAGCTCGGAACTTCGGAAAGCCTGATTGATGCGTACTCGGTGGCGGGAGATTTCGACAGCCTTCGTGTACTTGCCATCGACAACACGAATCCGCAGCAACAGATTCAGGCGCTGCACGGGCTTGGTGTCGTCGGTGGCGACAAGGCGAACGCCACGCTGCTTGAAGTGTACAAGGGAGCGGTTTCGGCGGATGTCAGGGATGCCGCTTTGCAAGGGATGCTGATCTCGGATTATGACGACGGAGTACTGCAACTCTTTCGCGAAAGCCAGGATGCCAGAGAGAAACAGGAGCTGCTGCGCACACTTGTCAACATGGACAGCGATGCAGTGATGGAGATTATCGATTCGACGTTTGACGGTGAGCTGTGATGCGCACTGCCTCGGCCCCGATTCGCTTCGGCCTCTTCCCGCTCTTGTTCACCGGGTTGACCGCCGGCGGCCAGGGCCTCGCCGAATCGAAGTTCGCAATCGCCGATGACGGCTGGCATGCCTGGCGGGTGGCCGCTCACGCCGGCGCCGGCGAATGGTGTTGCGTTCAATGGAACAGGGGGAGCCCAACCCGGACCGGCTGCAATCTTGATGGCCGAAGCGGCGGCATCAATATCATGGACACCGCCGGATACCAGGGTCCCGAAATGCAGATCTATGTCCTGGTTGATGCAGGAAAGTCGGTCGACATTCGAACATTGAGCCCGAGCTGTCCCGTAACAACGGAGCTCGCGATCAATGATCTGGGCGTCGTGTCTGCGGATGCCAGCCTTGACTGGTTGCAGGCGTATGTTGAACCCCGTTCGGACATCACTTCCGATGTATTGGCTGCAATGGCAGTCCACGATGGAACCCGGTCACGCGATGCCCTCATAAAGATTGCAAGGCATGGCGCAAACATCGACGATCGCCTGGACGCGATTGAATGGTTAGGAGTGGCCCGAATCGCCGAAACAACGGATGTCATGAGGCAACTGGCATTCGAGAAGGGCAACGAGGAAATTCAGGACCAGGCCATTCTCGCATTGTCGCAACTGCCGCCGGACGAGGCAGCCCGCGAACTGATCGCCGTCATCGAAAAACCGGACCTGGACATGGAAGTCCGCCGAACTGCCCTGTTCTCGCTGGCAGATACAGGCTCTGACCTTATGATCAACTACATATCAGGCTTGTTGGCGGTAGACTGACTTCGACTTCAGTTTTTCATGCCCTGTTCGTAAACAATTTTCCCGTCAAAGACAGTCAGCGTTACCTGCGTGTCTCCAATGCGCTCTGGCTCGCCTTTCTCCGCCAGCTCGACGATATTCTGGCTGATGGCAATGATGTCGGCGGTCTTGCCGACCTCGATGCTCCCAAGTGTGTCTGCGTGGCCAAACAGCTTTGCGCCGTTTTTCGTGAATGCAGCGATCGCCGAGTGTATGTCGATACGCTCATCCGCGTTCATCACACGCTCACCGTCGCTGCGATAGACGGATTGCTGCAGGCTGACAAAGGGCATGGGGTCTCGGCTCCCGACCGGCGCATCGCTGCCGTTGACCAGTACTCCGCCATATGACTGGATGCTTTTCGCCGGGTAGACGTTTTTCATGTAGTAGTTATCCAGGCTGTACATGTCCTCGATACCGGTTACCTCGTCGATGAACGGCGCCACCATCATCTCGTACTGGACGCTCGGCGTTGTCCACACGAAAGTAAACACCACCGACACGCCGAGTTCGCCGATGCGCTTCTGGTCCTCAGGATTTGCAATCTGCACATGCGCGAGGCTTTGCGTAAGACTCTGCGCTTCCGCGATGCTCTTGACCTTGCCGAACTCGTCCACGGCTACGCGTACAGCTTTGTCCGCGAGTGCGTGCACGTGCACATGGAAACCGGCCTCGGTCGCCTTGCGAATATAAGCGCGAACGAACGCCTCTTCGTGTTCGAGAATACCGCTCGTCGGAATGCACTGCTGCGGATAGAAGCCGAACTCCGACTCGAAGGCTGCGGCGCGTGCAGCATCCGTATAGCCGTCGGGGTCGATTTGCACGGTCTTGCACGCCTCGCGATCCTGGTCGACATAACCGCGAATACCGAAGCTGCCATCCTCGATATTGCCGCCGAATATCGGCTGTTTGAAATTCTCGAGCATCGCGGCTACCGGCAGGGTCGGCGGCCAGGTCAGCGGATTGCCCTCCAGCACCCCATCGGCGAACAGCTTGACGGCGTTAGCCTGAATCAGCTTCGAATCGCGGTACTGCTCGCGGAGTGCCTGCAGCGACTTCAGGTGTGCATCGATCGCATCAACACTTTCGGACTCGGGTTCGGAAAGTGCCGCTTTCAGGCGGAACGTCATAAGGCTGCTTTCTTCGAGCCACGCATACGCGGCTAGCGTATCGGCAGTGACGATTGCATCCTGTATCGAGGTGATGCCGGTCGCCGCGAGCTTCGCCGCAACCCGCGGCATGGTCGTCTCCGGGTCCGCGCTCATGCCCAGCATGTCGCCGAAGAAGTCAGGCCGGATCAGCATGCGTGCATCTTCATTGATGCCACCGCTCGGTTCGCCGCGCGCATCGACCGCGATCATCGGCCTGAATGCGGCGAAATCACCGGCAAGTGTCCGGCTGTTGATACCAACCACGTCACCGTCCGTATTCCTTGCCGTTGCAAGGGCGGCGCTGTTGGCCGCGCCGTGATGGCCGTCGTTACCCCACAGGAAAATCGGGTGCTCGGTGGACACGGCGTCAAGTGCCGCGCGTATGTTCGGCAAGCCAACGCTCGGCTGGTTACCGCTGGAGAATGCCCACTGCAGGACGATCAGCCATTCGCCAGTCGGTACCTCATACTTTTCCAGGCAAGCCTGCAGTACCGGCACCAGTTGCTCGAGTGACAGCGGCTGCGAATCGAGATCGCACATGTCGGGTTCGATAATGCCCAGCGCATGGATATGCATGTCGTGGAGACCGGGCATCACCATCGCCCCGGCCATGTCCCGGACCTCGGTGTCCTCCCCGATGTAGTCAACGGCAGCAGCGTTCGTGCCGACGAAAACGATGGAGTTGCCGCCGATTGCAACGGCCTCTGCGATGCTCATTGCGTCGTCGGCGGTGTAAACGTAGGCATTGGTCAGTACCAGGTCGGCGTGATCGGGCTTGTCAGACCGGGCACAACTTGCCAGCAAGGCAACCGAAATCGTGACCAATACAAGAATTATTCTCATCCGGGATTTCTCACTTCATCAGAAAAAAGTTTATGTGTGGCCGGCACCTGTATAATCGCCGCCACAAGTGCAAAAGATCAATTAATTGTACTCTGTCAATTCAACAATAGAATAAGGAATCACAGCAATGACAAGAACAAGACTCTGGACTGCTGTACTGGCAGTGACATTCTGCGCATCGACCGGCACGGCGCTCGCACAGGATCATACCCGTGGATGGGAGAACGGCAACATCGTTGCCGTGACGGAAGTACACGTCAAACCGGGAATGTTCAATGCCTATGTGAACGATTTGAG
This sequence comes from uncultured Woeseiaceae bacterium, assembly GCA_964465665.1. Lineage (GTDB taxonomy): Bacteria > Pseudomonadota > Gammaproteobacteria > Steroidobacterales > Woeseiaceae > JAKEGN01. The sequence goes on along the minus strand of CAYXKM010000285.1, from coordinate 17,081 downwards.
CAACGTGTGGCGAAAATTCAACGAAGCCCAGATGAAGGATGGCGATATTGTTTCATTCAGCATGTTTACCAATACTTCGCCGCGCAAAGGCGAGCCGGATCTGTACCTGACGGTAACCTACAAGAACTGGGCGGTGTTTGACCGTGGCATCGAATACGTCGAGCAACTCGGTGCGACCATCACGGGTTCGACCGAGAACATGCGCGTAGCGGCAGTCGATCGCGAGACGCTGCGTACTATCGGCAGCACTTATGTACTGCAGCAAGTTACCTTCAAGGATTGACAGCCCAGGTACAGGATCTGAAGAAAGCCCCGCTTGCGGGGCTTTTTTTTGCCTGTCGCGACCGATAACCTGCAGTTCCCGGCAACACCGGAAAACCAGAGGCCACCCCGATGCCGACAGCCCCCCGTACGAATACGGTGGATACACCTGCTGCACGCGGCTATTCCACGCCTGCGGAATGGATGCCGCACCAGGCGACCTGGATCTCGTGGCCGCACAAACGGGAAAGCTGGCCGGGCAAGTTCGAGCCCGTTGAACCGGTGATGGTTCAGTTCGTTGCGGCACTGTCGGCCCATGAACTCGTGCGTATCAATGTGCTCGACGTGAAACACGAAAAGCACGTCAAAGGCCTTCTGGAGGGACACACGAACTCGGCCAACCTCCGTTTCCACCGCTTTCAGACCAATGACGCCTGGTGCCGCGATCACGGTGCGATTTTCGTTACCCGACGTACGCCCGAGGCGTCGCTGCTCGCCCTCGACTTCCGCTTCAACTCCTGGGGTGGCAAATACCCGCCCTACGACCTCGACAACGCCATTCCACCGCAAATGGCTGCCGCTCTCGGCATCCCCTGCGAGAGCATCGACATGGTGCTCGAGGGCGGTTCCATCGACATCAACGGCGCAGGTGCGTTGCTGACCACGGAGCAATGCCTGTTGCATCCGAATCGCAACCCGACGATGACGAAGGGCGATATCGAACAACGATTACGCGATTGTTTCGGCATCCGGCAGATCATCTGGCTTGGCGATGGCATAGTCGGTGACGATACGGACGGTCATATCGACGACCTCACACGGTTCGTCGCGGAGGATACTGTCGTTACCGTGGTGGAACGTGACCGTAAGGACGAGAACTACCTGGCGCTGGCGGAAAATCGTGAGCGCCTGGATGGCGTGCGGCTGGACGACGGTCGATCGCTGACAGTGATCGAATTGCAGATGCCGCGGCCAGTGGAGTTCGAGGGAGACCGCCTGCCGGCGAGTTACGCGAATTTCTACATTGGCAACAAGACCGTCCTGATGCCGGCATTCAACGATCCTGCCGATACGCCGAACTGCGCGATGCTGGCACGATGCTTCCCGGGGCGGGAAGTCATTGGCATCGACTGTACCGACCTGGTTCTCGGCCTCGGTACATTTCATTGTCTGACACAACAGGTTCCTGTGGTTTAATAGCGGCCTGCAGGAAATCCGGCACGATGCAGGCCAGCCGGCCCCATGATGCCGCGTCCACCGCCGACATTCTGAGTACATACGGCCCAGGAGGGAGACCCGCCCAATGACCGCCATTCGCGACTTCGTGCATCACCACTATCGCCACTTCAACGCCGCCGCCATGATCGATGCGGCGGACGGGTATGTACGGCACCTGGACGAAGGCGGAGTCATGTTCATGACACTGGCGGGAGCAATGAGTACCGCGGAACTCGGGCTGTCGCTCGCCGAGATGATACGCAAGAACAAGGTACACGCGATCTGCTGTACCGGTGCCAACCTCGAAGAAGACATTTTCAATCTCGTCGCGCACGATCATTACGTTCGCATTCCTCATTATCGGCAGTTGACTGCCGACGATGAAGAGGCCTTGCTCGCGAGGCACCTGAATCGAGTCACCGACACCTGCATTCCGGAGGAGGAAGCCATCCGACGCATCGAGCACGTTATTCTTGACCTGTGGCTGGAGGCGGACGGGAAAAAGAAAGCGTATTTTCCGCATGAATTCATGTACCAGATGCTGAGATCCGGCAAGCTGAAGAAGCACTACCAGATCGACCCGAAAGACAGCTGGCTGGCCGCCGCCTGCGAGCGCGACCTGCCGATCATCGTGCCCGGCTGGGAGGACTCGACGCTGGGCAACATTTATGCGTCGCACTGCATTACTGGTGAAATCAGCAACGTGCACACAGTTCGTGGCGGCATCGAATACATGATGATGCTGGCGAAGTGGTACGAGGAAACCTGTGTGAGATCCTCGATCGGTTTCTTTCAGATTGGCGGCGGCATCGCCGGCGATTTTCCGATTTGCGTCGTACCGATGTTGCAGCAGGATCTGCGGAAAACGGATACGCCGCGCTGGGGTTATTTCTGTCAGATCAGCGATTCGACAACGAGCTACGGCTCGTATTCCGGCGCGGTGCCGAACGAAAAGATCACCTGGGGAAAGCTGTCGGCCAGCACACCGAAATACATCATCGAGTCCGATGCAACGATCGTCGCGCCGCTGATTTTCGCCTGCGTGCTCGAGCAATAGATCGCGATGCCTGCGGACATGACCTGGTCGACGGAGGACGCGGCCGAACTCTATCGCCTGGAAGCCTGGAGCGACGGGTTCTTTGTCATCAACGAGAAAGGCCATGTAGCCGTCAAACCCTTCGACAACGATTCCCTGACCATCGACATCATGGACGTGGTCAACGAGATGCGTCGGCGCAATATCAACTTTCCCTTGCTGCTGCGATTTCAGGATGTGTTGCGCGCGCGTGTGCGCCGACTGAACGAGGCATTCGCCGAAGCGATTGCGTACGCGGAGTACAAGAACGTTTATCGCGGCGTGTACCCGATCAAGGTGAACCAGCTTCACGAAGTGGTCGAGGAAGTTCTGGATGCCGGCGCGCCTTATGGTCTTGGTCTCGAGTGCGGATCCAAAGCGGAGTTGATCGCATCACTTCCTCATCTCGTATCGGACGAGACACTGCTCATTTGCAATGGCGTCAAGGACCGGACCATGCTGTCCCTGATCCTCGCCGCGCAACGACTCGGAAAAAACGTGGTCCCGGTCATGGAAAAGTTTGGCGAGTTCGAGCAATTGATGGCGCTTGCCGCCGAGTCCGAGAGCAAAACGCAATTCGGCGTGCGCATCCGGCTCCGGACCGGAGGCGCCGGGCGATGGGCTGATTCCGGTGGCTACAGATCCAAGTTCGGCATATCTCTTCCGGAACTGCTGGAGCTGGTGGAGCGCCTGGAGGCAGCCGGCGCCGGAGATTCGTTCGTGCTGCTGCATTTTCACCTGGGCAGCCAGATATCCGACATCCAGCAGTTGAAGCAGGCCGCCAAGGAGATGGCACAGATCTATGCCGAACTGGTGAATCGCGGCTTGCGTATTCGCTACATGGATGTCGGCGGCGGTCTCGGCGTCAATTATTCCGGAGGATTTGACGGCGGCATTAATTATTCGTTGCAGGAATACGCCAACGCAGTCGTCTCGGCCATCATGGAAGTGTGCGACACGCGCAATGTGCCGCACCCGGTGCTGGTTTCGGAAAGCGGCCGTGCGCTGACGGCGCATCATTCCGTGTTGATCGTCGAGACACTCGGCGCGTACCAGAAGGACCGCGTGGCAGACGATTACAAGGCGCCCAGGAACTCCCACCGCATGACACGAACGCTGAGCGAGATCCTGCAGACACTTCGTAAAACTGCCGATGGCAGCATGGATATCGGCGAGTTACTGGAGGCTTACCATGATGTCGTGGAAGTACATGCCGAGGCGTCGACATTGTTTGGCATCGGCTACCTGTCGCTCGAGCAGAACGCGCTGGTCGAGCGTTTGTACTGGAGCTGCTGCTCCGCGGTCTTAAGACACCTGCGGGCTATCGACCCAGATCCGTTGCCAGCGGAAATGCACGAGCTCGAAGACAAGCTGATCGACCAGTACCTGTGCGATTTCTCGGTGTTCCAGTCGATGCTGGATCACTGGGCCATCGACCAGGCTTTCCCGATCGTGCCACTGGATCACCTCGACCGGCGGCCGACACGGCGCGCGCTGCTCGTTGACCTGACCTGCGATTCGGACGGCAAGGTGAGCCAGTATGTTTCGTCGAACCCGGACAAGCAGTTTCTGGAGCTGCATCCACTCCGTCCGGGGGAGCCGTATTTCCTCGGCTTTTTCCTCATGGGCGCGTATCAGGACATCATGGGTGATTCGCACAATCTCTTCGGCCGGGTCGCCGAGGCGCACATCTATGGCGACGCCAACGAGGCGGGTAACTTCTGGGTCGAGAAAGTCATCCCGGGTACCGAAGTGCAGGAAATTCTCGCGCAGGTGCAGTACTTTCCAAATGACCTGCAGCGGCGCATGCAAAACCTGATCAAGGAGAAGATCGAGTCCGGTGCAATCCGGCCGACGCGCGGTATGGAAATACTTGACCAGTATATGGCCTGCCTCAAGGAAGAGACGTATATCGATCCGCGCGGCCGACTATGAGGAGACAGGTGAAATGAAGTCGAGCGACAAGCCGGAAAAAGTCCGGGTTGGCCTGGTGCAGATGAGCTGTTCCGACAATCCCGACGAGAACATGCGCAAAGCGCTTGCGATGACCGAGGATGCCATCCGAAAGGGTGCGCAAGTCGTCTGTCTTCCCGAACTGTTTCGCTCCCGTTATTTTTGCCAAAGCGAAGACGCAGCGCAGTTTGCGCTTGCCGAGGTCATCCCCGGTCCGAGTACGGATGCGTTCGCCGCGATCGCTGCTCGCCACGATGTAGCAATCATTGTCAGCCTGTTCGAAAAGCGCGCGCCGGGGCTGTATCACAACACCACGGCGGTCGTGGACGGCAAGCACGGCTACATCGGCAAGTACCGCAAAATGCACATCCCCGACGACCCCCGCTACTACGAAAAGTACTATTTCACCCCCGGCGACCTCGGGTTCAAGACTTTCGGTACGGCGAATGCGGAACTCGGTGTGCTGATCTGCTGGGACCAGTGGTACCCCGAAGCGGCGAGACTGACGGCCTTGAAGGGCGCCGAAATCCTGTTCTACCCGACCGCCATCGGCTGGCATCCGGAGGAAAAGGCCGAGTTTGGCGTCAATCAGCACCAGGCCTGGGAAACCATTCAGCGTTCGCACGCCGTTGCCAACGGTTGTTTCGTTGTGGCAGTCAATCGCACCGGCTTTGAACCGGACCCGCTGGGCTCGGGCGGCATCGAGTTCTGGGGCCAGAGCTTCATGGTCGCGCCGGACGGAAGAATTCTCTGCCGCGCGCCTGTAGATGAGGAATGTGTCATGGTCGAGGAACTGGACCTCGGCGAGATGAGCAGGACGCGCCATGGCTGGCCGTTCTTTCGCGATCGCCGTATCGATGCTTATGGCCCGATAACAGAAAGGTACATTGATACCGACTGACTATTGCAGTGCGCGGAACTCACCGCCAGTGCCCGGTCTCAAGGACCCATTGCAACGCAAACTCGCCGTCGAGCGAGTGCACTTCATCGATCGTCCAGCTCTATCCGGCTGCTGTTATTATGGCCCGACTGCCGGCGCGAGCGAATCGTGCCAACCCTCACCGACAGCCGTTCGCGGACCGCCGCTCGCGAAGCGGCATAACTAGTCCGGTGTAAGTGATCCGAACGCCTGCAGGGCGCGCTCGCGCGATTCTTTCAAATCGACGATCGGCCTGGGATAAGTACGCCCCAGCGTGATGCCACATTCCTTAAGGACTTCTGTCGGTGCTTCCCACGGAGCATGCAGGTAACGATCCGGCAGAGCGGCAAGCTCCGGGACATTGCGTCGCACGTAAGCGCCGTCGGGATCGAACTTACGTCCCTGTGTTACCGGGTTGAATATCCGGAAATAAGGAGCGGCATCGGCCCCGCAGCCGGCAATCCACTGCCAGCTCGCGCTGTTGTTGGCGAGATCGGCATCGACCAGTGTGTCCCAGAACCAGCGTTCGCCGTGATGCCAGTGCAGCAACAGGTTCTTCACGAGAAACGAGCCGGTGATCATGCGCACACGGTTGTGCATATAGCCGGTACGCCAAAGCTCGCGCATGCCCGCATCGACAATGGGATAGCCCGTCTCACCGCGCTGCCAGCGACGCAACGAGCCGGGATCGTCGCGCCAGGGAAAGCGATTGAATTTGCGTTGCAGGTTTTCCTTCGGCAACTGTGGGAAGTGATACAGAAGGTTGTACGAGAATTCCCGCCAGCCGAGCTCGCGGCGGAAATGCTCGATATCTCCCGGCGGTGCATTTCTCCCGTCTTGCGCGTCGAGCGCCTGCCAGGCCTGGTGCGGCGAGATCTCGCCCCAATGCAAATGTGGCGACAATCGCGAGACGTTTCCCCTCGCTGGAAAGTCTCGCCCCGTTTCGTAGTTTTTCAGACCATGTTGCAGGAACTCGTGAAGGCGCTGTCGCGCACCGCGCTCACCGGGTTGCCATACGCTTTGCATTTCGTCGTACCAGCGGATCGCCGGCAGCAATTCGAGCTCGTCCAGGCTGGCTTCCTCCGGATACGCGCAGTACTTCAGACCGGCAGGCGCAGCGATGACAGTCCTCGGCGCAGGCCCTTTTTCCAGGCAGCCTTTATTCCAGAACGGGGTAAAGACCTTGTACGGCGAACGATCGGCCTTGTTTATGCTCATCGGCTCGAACAACATCGATGCATTGAAACTGCGAACTTCCCTGCCCCCCTGAATCAATGCGGTTCGCAGCGTTTCGTCGCGCGTTCGCCGCCACGGTTCATAACAGCGATTCCAGAAAATGGCGCTCGCGTCGGTCTCGTTGGCGAGTCGCAGGATAATGCTCTTCGCATCACCTTTGAAAAACCGCAGGCTGCCACCGAGATCCGTATTCAGTGCCGCAAGACTCCTATGCAGCCACCAGCGTCCTGCAGCGCCGATTTCCCAGTCATCCGCTTTGATGTCGTCCAACACATAAACCGGCAGTATCGGGGCACCGCTGGCAGCGGCCGCGTGCAGTGCCGGGTTGTCCGAGAGTCGAAGATCCTGGCGAAACCACAGGATGTGAGAGCGAATGCCGGTCATTTATGGATCTGCTGGGTAATTCAGGTTTTGCACATCGATCCGGCGTCATCGACACTGGATCATAGTGTACGGATTTGTCGGCGCGCGGTATTGGCCAAACGGTAAGCATTTGTAACAGCGCAATGAGCTATCGGCTTCCCTCAGGCTTCGCGCCACTCATCGCGGCAATCGATATACACTGGTGGCGGACTGCCAGCCTGCGTTACGCCCCGTGTGGAACTTACGCGGGGGTTTCGATTCTACAAGTGTCAGTACTCACCGGATCTGCCAGAATGAATAATAATTTCATCAAGTCGGAGGACTTCTCGTTTATGTCGCGAACAATTTCAAAAGCTTGTGCCGTACTCGCCGCCACGTCGCTGGCAATCGCACCTGCGTGGGCCGGGGGTCGGCCCGATGACCAGTCCAGAGACTGGTTCGGGCACATAGGTGCCGGCTGGGCTTTCCCGCAGGGCGACACAGGCGACGTCCTTGACGATGACTGGACCTTCAGCGGCGGTGCACTGTACTGGCCTTCGGACTGGCCGATCGGACTCTCGATCGAGGGTGCCTACACCGACTTCGATCTGTCGAGTTCGGCACTGAGCGCCATCAATGACGCCATCGACCAGGATCCGAACAACGACGGCAACATTTCCGGAGGCGGCGTCGATTACTGGCAACTGGGGTTGAACGGCATCTGGAGCTTGAGCGGCAGCAACGGCAGCGGCTTGTACCTGACCGGCGGCGTCGGCTGGTACCACGTCGGCGGCGAAGTTACGCAGGACGGGCTCGTCTACTATCCGCCGGTCTGCGATCCGTGGTTCTGGTGGTGCTATCCGGGCGGCGTCGGGCCCGGCACGTTTGTCGTTGGCAGTACCTCTGCGGACGAATTCGGCTGGAATCTCGGTGCAGGCTACAGTTTCAACACCTACAACGGGCAGATTTTCATCGAAGCGAAGTATCACCAGATTCAGTTCGAACGGGAGAACATAGAGTTCATCCCGCTGACGATTGGTTTCCGCTGGTAGTCCTCAATACTTCGGCCTGACCGCTCGGCGAGCGGCAGGCCATGCGGCAGTGGGCCAGCGACCGATTTTTCATTGACCAACGTCTATTGAGGCAGGCTGGCAGCAGAGCACGCTGTCGAACGCCCTGGAAAATCCGTTGATAAAGGTCACCTGTTGCATATGGACGTGTCTCGCGTTCGAAATTTCGGCCCGGCCCTCGCCGCTTTCCTGATGCTGATCGCCAGTTCCCTGGCGATCAGCTCGAGTCCCGCTGCCGAATCCTCGCTGAACCTCGACGACTATCGCGGCCAGGTGGTGCTGCTCGATTTCTGGGCCTCGTGGTGCGTGCCCTGCCGTCGTTCTTTTCCGTGGATGAATCGCATGCAGGAGAAGTATTCCGCGCAGGGCCTGGTCATCATCGGCGTGAACATGGACGCCGACCCCGGCGATGCTGACGCGTTTCTGCGGGACTATCCGGCGCAGTTCACCATCGCTGCCGATCCCGGCGGCGACCTGGCACGGTATTTCGAAGTCGAAGCGATGCCGAGTTCCTACATCATTGGTCGCGACGGCGCCGTCGTTGCCACCCACATGGGTTTTCAGGTCAAAAAGTCTGATGAGTACGAGGAAAAAATCAGGCAGGTACTGACATCAGGAGAGGATTGACTGCATGTTGAATTTCAGAGCATTGAAAGCGGCGGCGCTATGTCTGCTGCTTGCTGCAACGGCAAGCGGATGTACGTCCATGGGCGTCGAACCGTGGGAACGTGACGTTTTGGCAAAAGAAGAGATGCAGCTGACAACGGATGCCGTAGAAGCCGGCATCGACGACCACATTTATTTCAGCAAGGAAGCCTCGAGCGGCGGACGCGGCTTTGGCGGCGGCGGCTGCGGCTGCAATTGAGGCGGAGATGACTACGAAGCCAGATCGAATGTCGAAACAAAGCACTCGTTCCATCGCCGCGTCGCTCGCGACAGCAGCCTGCTCATTGCTGGGAACATCGACAGTTTCACCGGTGCAAGCGCAGGAAGAACCCGGCTGGGATTTCAATACGGCGCTACTTTACTATGGCGAGAGCGACGACCGTGTGCAGGACTTGAGCCTGAACCTGCTCGTGCGCCGCACGTTTGTCGACGATCGGATCCTGACACTCGGACTTGTTGCCGACTCACTGACAGGCGCAACACCGAGCGGTGCGTTGCCGTTCGACGGACCCCAGACATTCACAAGGCCCTCCGGCAAAGCCACCTACACCACGGCGGCCAACGAGATCCCGCTCGACGACAGCTTTCTCGATACGCGCGTAGCCCTCACGGCCGGCTGGCAACAGCCGTTTGCACGGCTGTATTCGATCAATGCCGGATTGAGCGCCTCCAAGGAATACGACTACGTCCATCTCGGAGCCAATGTGGGACTGTCACGCGATTTCAACAAGCGAAACACGACGCTGTCGCTCGGACTTGCCTACGCGCAGGACAGCCTTGAACCGGAAGGGGGTGCACCGGTGCCGCTGTCGGCCATGCTGGACGTCGGCGACCTTTCGAACCGGATCGGTGACCAGGACAAGGACGTCGCCGACCTGGTGCTCGGCCTGACCCAGGTCGTCAGCCGGGATCTCCTGTTCCAGTTCAATTACTCGCTGAGCCAGTCCAGCGGTTATCTCAACGATCCGTATAAATTCCTGAGCCTCGTAGATGGCACCACCGGTGATCCGGTGGTTCGCACGCTCCCGCCCGGCGAATCCGGACCGTTGCACGAGTACCGCTTCGAGAGCCGCCCCGACGACCGAACAAAGCACAGCATCTACGGCCAGGCAAAGTACTACATGAGCGGCAACGTGCTCGATCTGTCGTACCGTTACATGACGGACGATTGGGAGATCGACTCGCATACACTGGAAGCTCGCTATCGCTGGCCTTTCGGTGACCGGCGATACCTCGAACCGCATGTACGCTGGTATACGCAAACTGCAGCGGATTTCTACCGCATCAGTCTCGTCGATGGTGCACCGCCGCTCGAATTTGCCTCGTCCGACTATCGACTCGGCGAATTCGATGCGATTACCGTCGGTATGAAGTACGGCTGGAAGACACGATCGGACAACGAGATGAGCGTGCGGCTCGAATACTATATGCAGGACGGCTCCGCTCCGTCAGACCAGATTATCGGCAACCAGGCCGGCCGTGAACTGTATCCCGACCTCGATGCCATTATTGCGCAATTCAGCTATCGCTTCTGAGGACAGACGACCTGTGAAGCAGGCCGGCATTTGCCGCAATCCGGAATTGCGGCGTGCCGCAGCAGGCTACTACCAGGGGCTGTTCCATGCCATGGGCAGTCCGTGCGAACTCCTCATCGACACCGACGACGAGGCGCTCGCCAATGCCTTGTTGCAGCGGGTCGCCGCCGAAGCCTGGCGCATCGAAGACAAGTTCAGCCGGTATCGACCCGGCAACATCGTCGCGAGAATTAACGAAAGCGACGGGCAGGCGGTCACAGTGGATGACGAAACTGCCAACCTGCTGGACTTCGCTGTAACACTTTACGAACTGAGTGAACACCGGTTCGACATCACGTCGGGTGCGCTGCGAAAAGTCTGGGTATTCGATGGCAGTGACCGGATACCGACCGCAGACAGAATCGCTCAGGTCCTCGTTGCCATCGGCTGGCGTCGCGTGTCCTGGGCGCGTCCTCGAATACGCATGCAGCGCGGCATGCAGATTGACCTCGGAGGGATCGGCAAGGAGTATGCGGTGGACCGGGCGGCCGGCCTGGTCACGCAACTGACGTCCCGCCCCTGCCTGATCAACTTCGGTGGCGATCTCGTCGTAACCGGCGAGGTCAGGCAACCTGCCGGCTGGCAGGTCGGTATCGAAGCGCCGTGCCGGGAAGGCTCCGTGCAGAAACTGATTTCATTGCGATCGGGTGCGCTGGCGACCAGCGGCGATTCGCGCCGATTCCTGCTGAAGAACGGCGTTCGCTACAGCCACATCCTGAATCCCCTCACCGGCTGGCCGGTCGAGAACGCGCCCGAATCCGTTACCGTGGCCGCCGACACCTGCACCCAGGCCGGCATGCTCACGACGCTGGCGATGCTGAACGGCGCGAACGCCGAGGCGTTTCTCGAGGCGCAGAAAGTGCAGTACTGGTGCCTGCGCCAAGTTAAGTGACAGTGACAGTGACCTTATTAATTTGGTGACAGTTACCCTTGTTCATATAAAGGTAAAGAAGTCTCGGGATCTAGTACCAGCCGGAGTCAATTAAGGTCACTGTCACCAAATTAGTTCGCGGCCTCCCCCTCGGCCGTCGTTGCCTTGTCCAGGTCACCGAGATGGCCGCGCAGCGCGACAGCCCATTTACGCAGGATCCGGTCTGCTTCCGCCTTGTTGGTGACACTGTTGGCCATCGTCGCGAAACCGCCCCTGTCGGCTGCCTGCGGATCGACGATCCGCGCAATGATTTCGCCGGTCGATGAATCGAACAGCTCCATAAACAGGGTCATCTCGCCTGCCGATGTGACGAACTGGCGATTGCCCGCGCTGTTATTGATGTCGGGGGCGGTGACGTCGAGATTGAGGATTGCCGGCCTTACAACCAGTACATCTTCGCCAGCCACGTCGACCAGCGGGTAGCCACCCTTTTCCTGCAGTTCCTCGGTGAATATTGTCCTGAACTCATCAGCGACGAGTTTCTTGATTTTTTCCATGTCCTCGGTCGTTACGCGGCCGCTAAGCGTTGACGCATCGCGGTTGTAATCCCTTTCCCAGTTCTTCTTGAAAGCGACGTAGCAATCGAGCAACGCAACCTTGGTGTACTGGTCCAGCGTTGCGCCGGGCCTGGCATAAACAAGCCTTGCCTTGCTGTCCTTCATCAGCACCAGACCTTCCGGTGTCGTCTCCGGAATTTCTTCCTTGGCGATGGCAGACATCGCCATGGCGGCCGTGGCGATCACGCCAAGAAGGATTCGGGACTTTCTGCTCGCTTGCATTGCATGCCTCCAACCGGCCTTACACAGGCGGTCGTTTTTGTTATTTACAGAAGGAAAATTGTTGTTGCCTCATCAAGATACCTGTCGCCCTCGATGAAGGCAACGACGGTCAGGGCCAGCCCCGCGCACTGTATTTACCGCAATTGACATTGTACATAAGCCCTTCTAGACTGACTCTAAATTAGAACAAGTCTAACGATTCGGACTAAAGGGGTGGCCTGGTGAAACCGGCAATTAGACGTCTGCTCTTTGCTGTGACGATTATGCTGCCCGCGTTGCTTGCAGGGCGCGTCGATGCGCTGGCCGATGAAATCACCGCAAACCGTACACCTGTCCCGCAGAAGCTGTTGCTGTCCTTCCTGGCTGACAACAGCACATTCACCTTGCTCGATGCCCGATCCGCCGAGGAATTTCAGGCGTCGCACATCAGCGGTGCGATCAACGTGCCGCACGATTCTCCCATCGATTCGAACACCGACCTGCCGGCGGACCTGGATGAGCCCATCGTGGTTTATTGCAGAACCGGCAAACGGGCGACGGCGCTGCAACTCAGCCTGCGGGAACGCGGCTACAGCGACGTGCAGGTTCTGCAGGCCGACCAGGTTGTCTGGTTCGATGGCGCAGCAGTTTTCAACTGCGGCGTACCTTCGCCGCAGGAATCCACAGATGTATTGACCAGCAACCGCGCCGCAGAAAGCGGGGAGGAAACAAAGTGAATAAACCATTGATCGCCGTGGGCATCCTGATCCTGGCGGCCCCGCTACTGGCGGATGCGCCACTCGGATTGCCGGAAGTCCCGATACCGGCAGACAACCCGCAGACACCGGAGAAAATTGCACTGGGCAGCCGGCTGTTCAACGATGTGCGCTTCAGTGCCACAGGCGAGGTCAGTTGCGCAACCTGCCACGTGGCAGAGAAGGCGTTTACGGACAGTCCGTTGAGTGTTTCCGAAGGCATAAGCAAACTGACCGGCACGCGCAATGCGCCGACAATCGTCAATGCCGCGTTCAACAAGACCCAGTTCTGGGACGGCCGTTCGCCGGACCTCGAGGACCAGTCCATGCACCCGTTCGTGAATCCCGTGGAAATGGCGATGTCGAACGATGATGCGCTGCTGACAATCGTTCGAAGTGACCGGGCATACATAAAGTCGTTCAGCGATGTGTTCGGTGTGGACGCCACATCGATCACGATGAAAGAAGTGACCAGGGCCATCGCTGCCTTCGAACGCACGCAGATCTCCGGTGACTCACCGTTTGATCGCTGGTACTTCGGCGGCGAGCAGGATGCGATCAGCGAGCAGGCCAAACGCGGATTCGCCACATTTCTTGGCAACGGACGATGTGTGTCGTGCCACGCGATCGAACAGGACTTCGCCCTTTTTACTGATCACCTGTTTCACAACATCGGCATCGGCATCAACAACATCCAGGACAAGGTACCGGAACTGGCACGGGCCTTCCAGGTAGCAAAGAATGCCGGAATGGATGTCGATGTCGCCGTGCTCTCGGATGCGGATACGTCGCATCTCGGACGGTTTGCGGTCGACGACCAGTTCAGCTCCATGGGTTCCTTCAAGACATCAACGTTGCGCAACATCGACGTGACCGCACCGTACATGCACGACGGCAGCGTGAAGACGCTGCGCGAAGTGGTCGAACACTACAACAATGGCGGTGTGACCAAGCCTGAAGATCCGGTCAATCCGTTCCTGAGTGGCGGGATTCGGCCGTTGAATCTTACAGAACAGGAGATCGACGACCTGGTCGCATTCATGGAAACGCTTACCAGCCCGCAGTTCCAGTCACTGAAGGCTCAGTCGGTTGCAGCCTCTGGCGTATCGGGAGATACACAATGAAAAGCATTAAAGTGAATAGCCGAAGGGATTTCTTGCGAACCACGATGTCCGGCGTGATCGCCGGAATGTTGCCGGTCAGCCTGATACGGCTGTCCTACGGCAAGGAAGGCGGTCCCGATTTCACCTTCGCCTATATTTCCGATTCGCACATTCAGCAGATCAAGGGCAACCAATTTGTCCGGAACTGGGACCGCGGCCTGATACGCGCTGTGGCCGAGGCGAACCTGCTCGAACCGAAACCCGATTTCGTCGTTTTCGGTGGCGACCTGGCACAGCTCGGTTCGAAGCCGGAACTGGATCACGGCGCAGAGATGCTGGCCAAGCTCAATTACAAAACGTACATGGTCATGGGCGAGCACGACTATTACCTGGACCTTGGTGAGTACTGGAGCAAGCTCTACGGCAAGCATTACTACAGCTGGGACCACAAGGGCGTGCACTTCATCACCCTGAACAGCATTCTTACGTACGATGACTGGACCTTCGATCGCTGGGAATCGGACGAGCGCCGCATGAACGAGATGGCGGGCCTCGACAATCCGAACGGCTCGCCGTTCATGATAGGTGCCAAGCAAATGGAATGGCTGCGAAAGGATCTCGCGAAGGTTTCAAAGGACACGCCGATCGTGGTCTTTTCACACTCGCCTTTGCAGAAGATCTACAAAGGCTGGAATTTCTGGACCGAGGAAGCCGACGACATCCAGGCAATGCTAAGGCCTTTCGACAAGGTCAATGTCATCTATGGCCATGTACACCAGATCCAGTACAACCAGATCGGCAACATTGCATTCACTTCGGTGATGTCGACGGCGTGGCCGTGGCCGTATCCGGAAAGCTATGCACTGGCCGAAAGTCATATGCCGATCCTGACGGTACCGATGAACCGCGCGGATCCTTTCAACGAACGCGATGCGACCGGCTGGCAGTTCATGAACATGCACACCGGCAGAGTCGACCTGGAATTCAATTTGTACAACAACTCGAATCGGACGATTGCATTCAATACCGCCAAGGGTCACCCGGAAGACACGAGTTTCTCGGACCCGGCAATACGCATACCGGCCCAGCAGCATTTCTAGGAGAGGCTCGCATGAAATACCTGACCCTGTGTACGTTGATGTTGTGCCTTTCCGGCCCGGCGATTGCGGATGAATTTACCGAGGAAGACACCGCCCGCTGGATGGAACAGTTCGAGCTGGTTGCAACGGAAGGACGGAGGCTCTGGACCAGCCCGGAGATCGGCACCAACGGCGTTGCCTGCGCGCAATGCCACCCGAATGCGGCCAATACGCATCCGGAGACCTATCCGAAATTTCAGAAGCAAATCGGCCGCGTGGCGCAACTTTGGGAAATGATCAACTGGTGCATCCGCAATCCGCTGGAAGGCAAAGACCTTGCCGCAGACGACCCGCGCATGATCGCCATGCTGGCGTATGCGTACAAGGAACGCCGCGGCGTCGAGCTCGATCCAGGCAAACACTGATCCCTGATTTGGTGACAGTGACCCTGATCAATTGCGAAAACGTCACTTTCGCTCCGGCAATTAACTGGGGTAACTGTCACCATTTCTCGTATGCTGTCGGCAGATGATCAGGATTCTTGGTATCTCGGGCAGCCTGCGCGGCGGCTCCTACAACACGGCACTGCTGCGGGCGGCGCAGGCGCTGGTCCCGGCCGAGGTGCAACTGGATGTTGTCACGCTCGCGGGAATTCCCCTTTACGACGGTGACCTGGAGCAGCGTGAAGGCATTCCGGCTTCGGTGAATGAACTCAAGCAGCGGGTGGTCGAGAGCGATGGCCTGCTGCTTGCGACCCCCGAGTACAACAACGGCATCCCCGGTGTGTTCAAGAACGCCATCGACTGGCTGTCGCGCCCGTCCAGCGATATCCCGCGCGTTTTCGGCAACAGGCCGATTGCCGTCATCGGTGCTTCACCCGGCGGTTTCGGTACGATTCTGGCTCAGAATGCCTGGTTGCCGGTTCTTCGCACTCTCGGCACACGGCAGTGGTTCGGTGCAAAGCTCATGGTGTCGAAAGCAGGCCAGGTATTCGATGACAATGGCAATCTGCAGGACGAGGACGTGCGCAAACGCCTGGCGATATTCCTGCAGGGATTCAGCAGGTTTGTCGGCGAGACATCGGGACGTCAAGCCTGAAGTCGAATCAACGCTTGCCGGTGGCCAGCGCAATCCCGACGAACACGACCAGACACGCGGCGACCATGCCGGCACTGATTGGCTCGTGCAGAAAAATGAGTCCCCACAACATGCCGAATACCGGCACAAGGTACGTTACCGTTATCGCCTTTGACGGACCGATGCGTGCAATCAGGCGGAAATACAGTACGAACGCGATGCCGGTGCACACGACACCGAGTGCGACCGCGCTGTACCAGCTTGCTGCACCCGGCACCTTTACCGGCCAGTACACTGCGGCCAGCGGCAGCAGCAGCAGGGACGCGGCGATCTGCGAGCCGGTTGCGTTGACCAGTGCCGGCACACCGGCGAGCTTCTTCTTGGTGAAATTAACGGCCACGCCATAGGAAAGTGTCGCCACCAGGCAGGCGGCCGCCGCGGCAACCGCTCCTTCGACGTTGACTGACATCCTGTCCCATACGAGCAGAACGACACCGGCAAAGCCAACGGCAAGACCGGCACATTGCAACGGGCGCAATTTGTCATGAAGCCAGACATAACCGACGAGCGCGGCGAATAACGGCGCGGTTGCGTTCAGCACCGCCGCGGTTCCGGCACTGATCGAAAGCGTCGCATAGGCAAAAAGTACGAACGGCAGAGCAGAGCTTGCAATACCGACTATTGTCAATGGCAACACCAGCGGCAGAAGTTTCCGAATGCCGCGACGCCAAAGCAGTATGGCCAACAGGAACAGCGCCGCGATTCCGACCCGCAGTTCGACGAGAGCAAATGGACCGAATTCGGGTGCTGCGACACGCATGAACAGGAACGAGGCACCCCAGATAGCGCCAAGCAGAATCAGTTCGACCCGGTCACGCCAGGTCATTTACCGGCTGGAGTCATGCATATCGGGAATTGCAAAATCGTACGTTGCGCGCCGGGGTGAATGCATCGCAGCATCGGGAGCCTAACCCCCTGCAAGCGCCCCGACGACGAGGAACGGTTCCTTGCCCGCCGCTACTTCCGCGGGCAACGGTTCATCCGGCGATGCATCCGACAGGTCC
>CAYXKM010000284.1:0-16309 GCA_964465665.1 uncultured Woeseiaceae bacterium | reverse complement strand
GGTTCATGCAGTTCAGCACGATTTCCCCGGCGCCCAGGTCCTGCACACGGCGAACCCACTCGGTCGTGGGCATACCGGTATTGCGGCAGGCCGCTGGATCACCTGTGAACTGGTAAACCGCGTAACCACCATCCTGTTCGAGGCTGTCAATGCCAATGACCACGCACTGCGAGCCGAAGCGGCGAGCCAGTTCGGTGATCAGTTCCGGCGACTGCAGTGCCGGCGAATTGATCGATATCTTGTCTGCACCGCAATTGAGTATCGCCTCGGCATCTGCCACGCTGCGTATGCCGCCGGCAACGCAAAATGGTATATCCAGAATGGCGGCGACATCGGCAACCCAGCGCCGTTCGACCGTTCGGCCATCTGGGCTTGCCGAAATGTCATAGAAAACCAGTTCGTCGGCGCCATCCCGAACATAACGCTCGGCGAGCGCAAGGATGTCACCGGCGACGCGGTGATCCCGGAACCGGATACCCTTGACGACCTTGCCGTCACGCACATCTAGGCAGGGAATTATGCGACGTGCAGGAATGGTGCGATCTCCTGATTTCCGATGCGGCCATCGAGGAGAGCCCGCCCGGTTACGGCTGCCTTCGCCCCCGCATCGCGTAGCGCCGCGAGGTCCGCGATATGACGCACTCCGCCGGATGCCTGCAACACGATACCCGGATAGCGCTTCACGATTTCGCGATAAAGCCCGAGGTTCGGCCCGCTCAGTGCGCCGTCGCGGCTGATGTCAGTGCACAGTATGTGTGCAACACCGGCCTTCGTGAATTCATCCAGGCTCTGCCACAATGTGACATTCGCCGCCCGGGTCCAGCCATGGGTGGACAGCCACGGTATGTCATCGTCTCCGAGCCTGACGTCCAGGGCCAGCACGATGCAGGAAGCACCGAAAGTCTCAATCCACGATCTTGCCGTATCCGGGTCCAGGACGGCGACACTGCCTGTGACACAGCGTGCAACGCCATTCTCCAGCCAATGACGAATCGTCGCCTCATCGCGTATACCTCCGCCCAATTGTATGCGCAGGCCGGTATCGGCAGCGATTTCGCGAACGAACGCGGCGTTGCTCTGGGTTCCAGATCTCGCACCGTCCAGGTCTACGATGTGCAGGGACGAAAACCCGAGCTGCTGATATTTCCGAGCAACCTCCAGTGGATTGTCGTTGTAGACGGTCTCTTTCGCGAAATCTCCTTGGCGCAGCCTGACACAACGTCCTGCCCTGATATCAATGGCGGGGATGATTTGCATCACTGCAGATCCAGGAAATTCCGCAGCAACCGGGACCCGGCGCTGGAAGAGCGTTCCGGATGAAACTGGGTGGCGTAGAAATTTGCATGGGCAAGAACTGCGGTCATCTCCCCGTCATGCACGGTCGTTGCAAGGGTGAAGTCACCCGGGGGCAACATGTAGCTGTGAACGAAATAGAAACAGGTTCCCGCGCCGATGCCATTCAATAGCGGGTGGGAGGCCGAAAACCGGATCGGACTCCATCCCATGTGCGGGACCGGATTTTGCGGCGTACCGGTCATTTGTCGTGCAGTGACAGCCAGAACCCCGAGGCATCGAACATTGCCTTCGGCAGACGACTCCGCCAGCAATTGCATGCCAAGACAGATGCCCAGCACCGGCTGGACCAGCTGCGGAATAAGGGCGTCCAGTCGGGTTTTGCAGAGCCGTTCCATGCAATCCGCGGCCGCTCCGACTCCGGGCAATATGACGTGACTGGCGCTGCGGATGATCTGCGCGTCGGTCGTCAGTATCGATCGGACTCCAAGTCGGTCGAGCGCAAACACGAGTGACGCGATATTGGCGCCGCCACTGTCAATGATCGCAACGCATTCTGCCGGCATATCAGGCCAGACTGCCCTTGGTCGACGGTATACCACTGCCGTCATTGCGGATTGCCTGACGCAGGGCGCGACCAACCGATTTGAAGCACGCCTCGATCATGTGGTGCGTATTTTCACCGCGAACTTCTATGTGCAACGCAGCGCCGAGAGATTCGGCCAGCGAGCGGAAGAAGTGCGGCACGAGTTCGGTGGGCAGGCTGCCAACAGATGCCCGGGGAAAGACACCGCGAAATTCGAATGCGGGGCGTCCGGACAAATCGAGCGCCACTTGCGCCTCGCTTTCGTCCATGGGCAGCAGGAATCCATATCGGCCGATGCCGGCCTTGTTGCCCAGCGCCTGTCGCAGCGCGGTACCGAGGCTGATCGCCGTGTCCTCGACCGTATGGTGCTCGTCCACGATCAAGTCGCCGTTGCACTGCAGCCGCAGGCTGAAGCCTCCGTGCCTGGCAATCTGTTCCAGCATGTGATCGTAGAATCCGATGCCGGTATTGATGTCGATCGGGTCCGACTGGTCGAGGTCAACGCGCACGACGATTTCGGTTTCTCTCGTCTTTCTGCGGACTGTGGCACGCCTGGATCGTGCCAACAGGTCACGGGCGATAGCAGGCCATTGCTCCGCTGATTCAGCGGAATGTCCAAGGCGTGTGCCGCGAATTCCGAGATTGGCCGCAAGTTGCATGTCGCTTTCGCGGTCGCCGATGACTGCCGATGCGTCGATGTCGATGTTCGTTGACGCGAGGTAACGCGTCAGCAGGCCGGTACGGGGTTTGCGGCAGTGGCAATTATCCGAAGGCAAATGCGGGCAAATGAATACCTCGTCGAATTCGATGCCCTGGGTACTGAAGATGCCAAGCACATGAGTTTGCACCCGCGCAAAATCCTCCAACGGAAAGCTGTCGGTACCGAGTCCGTCCTGATTGCTGACCATGACCAGCCTGTATCCTGCGTTGCAGAGCGCCGCAAGAGCGGAAATCACACCGGGAACCAGGCGCACCTTGTCCAGACTGTCTATCTGAAAGTCGTCCGGCTCCTCGATCAGCGTGCCGTCCCGATCGATGAAAAGCACCCTATGCACGAGACTGGCTCGATTTGCCGAGCGCTTCGAGCAACAGGTCATTCTCGATGCGGGAGCCAACGGTGATTCGTGCGCAGTTCTGTAGTCCGGGGACCGCGGAAAAATCGCGAATCAGGATGCGCCGGCTCTCCAGAATGGTTTTCACAGCCTGCAAGTCATGGAAACGGGCAAGTACGAAATTTCCGTCGCTGGGCCAGACTTTTTCGACCGACTCGCACGCGGACAGGCACGCAGTCAGCCTCCGTCGTTCGCTGAGCAGCCGCTGGATGCGGTTGGCCGCTCGTGCCAGGTGTTCGTCGGTCAGTATCGACATAGCCCGGTCTGCGATTGCGGTCGCAATGGAGTAAGGTGCCATCACGCTGTCCAGCAACCTGATGACACCGGGCTGCGCGAGCACACAACCGAGGCGGGCTGCGGCAAGGCCACGCGCTTTCGACAAGGTGCGAAGTATCACGAGGTTGTCGAACCTTCCCATCAACGTTACTGCCGATTGTCGCGCACTGAACTCGATGTAGGCTTCATCGACGACAATCAATGACTGGCCATGTCTCGCAGAAATCAGTCTCTCCAGGTCCGCAACCGGCATCGAGTTGCCGGTAGGATTGTTGGGCGAACAGATGAAAACGAGCTTGCTGTTTTCGTCGGTTACCCTGAGTACTTCATCAACGTCGAACTGGAAGTCACGTTCAGGTTTCAGAGAGGCCGCGCACAGTTTCGCGCCTTGTATATCCGCATAGACTTTGTACATGCCGAATGTCGGGGGAGTGATCACGACATTGTCCTGGCCGGCACGGCAGAAAACCCGTATGAGCAGATCGATTGCCTCGCTGCTGCCTCGCGATACCAGCAATTGTTGTGGCGGGACATCGAAAATCTGCGCAAGGCGGTCACGCAGTTGCCACGGCCTGACCTGGGGATACCGGTTCAGGTTTTCGGCGGAGCCGGACGACGGATCCCAGGGCACCTCGTTGGCATTGAGGCGTATGGCCAGGCGCTCCTGGGCCGCCGCCGAGTACGGCGACAACACAGCGATTTCCGGGCGCGCGAGGATGACGGCGCTCACGGCACAGGATCCGGTTCGATCGCCAGCCGAATGCTGACCGCAGCCGCATGGGCGTCCAGTCCTTCGAGGAGGGCAAGTTCCCTGACAGCCGTGGCAATGGACCGCAGGCCGTCCCGGGTCAATTCCTGGATCGTCATGTGTCGCATGAACTGCTCCACACCGAGGCCGCTGTAACTTCGAGCTGCACCGTAGGTCGGCAGTACATGGTTCGGCCCGCTGCAGTAGTCCCCGACGGACTCCGGGGACCAGGGTCCGAGGTACACCGAGCCTGAATTTCGCAGGCCGGACAGTAGCCGTCGCGGTTCCGCAACGTGCAGCATCAGGTGTTCAGGAGCATACGTATTGCTGATACCGGCCGCGATTTCGAGATCCGCAGCCAGCAACACGCGACAGTGTTGCAAAGCGCGTACCGCAATCGCTGCCCGGCTCAAGTGGCGAAGCTGCCTTTCGATTTCGCCGGCCACTTGTTCCGCCAGGGCGCGGCTGGTCGTGACCAGGATGACCTGCGAATCCTGTCCATGCTCTGCCTGAGCCAGCAGGTCGGAGGCGACGAACCGGGCGCTGGCGCCTTCGTCAGCAATAACCAGCACCTCGGAGGGACCGGCCGGCATGTCGATCGAGGCACCGCGCACGTCCGCGGCCACAGCTGTCTTGGCCGCCGTTACCCAGGCATTGCCGGGGCCGAATATCCTGTCGACCTTAGGAATCGATTCCGTGCCGTACGCCATGGCTGCAATCGCCTGAGCGCCGCCGATCTTGAAAATCGTGTGTACACCGCAGCGGCGTGCCGCGGTGATGACTGCCGGGTCCGCGCTGCCGTCGGTACCGGGCGGCGTGCACATAATGACGCGGGGGCAACCTGCAATCGCGGCGGGTACCGCGAGCATGATTGCTGCGGAGGGCAGCGGGGCACTGCCAGAGGGTACATACAGCCCGACTGAGTCAATCGGGTGGCTGACCCGCTCGCAACGTATGCCAGGCATGGTGTCGATATCGATCGCCCGTGGAAGCTGTTCCAAATGAAATCGCCGGACGTTGGTGATCGCGATATCCATGGCGTCGATTGCCTGCTTCGACAAGGCCGTTTCGGCGGCACGGAATTCGGCCTCGGTGACCTGCAGATTGTCGAGCGCCGCGCCGTCCAGCTCGGCGGTCAATTGGCGAAGCGCGGCGTCGCCACCGGTTCGCACATTTGCAATGATCGCCAGCACACGTTGGCTAATCGCAGGATCCTCTGCCTGCAGCGGGCGATGCAGTACATCCAGACGCTGCGCCGGCGACAGCGAGTCCCAGTCCACGACTGTCAGTACCTTATTGTCGAATGCTGTCATGCCAGCATTTTCTCGACCGGTAGCACGAGCAGTGAGCTGGCGCCGGCGTTTTTCAGGTTCTCCAGCGTTTCCCAGAACACGTGTTCGCGGCACACGGCGTGAACTGCAACCTTGTCGGGCTGGCCTTCCAGCGGAATGACTGTCGGGTGTTCGGAACCCGGCAGCAACCGCGTTATCTCGGCCAGCGCACTTCTCGGTGCATGCAGCATGATGTACTTGCTTTCGCGCACCTGCAGTACGCCGTCCAGGCGCTGCAGGATACGGCTGACCCAGTCCCGTTTCAGAGTGGATAGGGGCGCACGGGTCTGAATGATGACAGCCTCGCTTTCAAAAACCGTACCGACCTCGCGCAACTGGTTGGCCGCAAGCGTGGCGCCACTCGACACCAGGTCGCAAATGAAATCCGCACGGCCCAGTTTCGGTGCAATCTCGACCGCGCCCGAGAAGTAGACGATCTCGGCAACGATTGCGTTTCTTTCGAGATAGTCGGCAAGAATTCCGGTAAAGCTGGTCGCGATGCGTGAGTTGTTCAGGCTCGTGTTCCCGTTGTATACGGCATCCTCTGGCGCGGCCAGTGCCAGGCGGCAATGGCCGAAATCGAGCTCGAACACTTTGTCGAACAAGCCCTCGCGTCCGCTTTTCTCCAGCAGCAGGCGCTTCTCCTCGACGACGTTGAGACCGACTATGCCCAGGTCGCAAACGTCATCGCTGACCAGCGATGGTATGTCGTCGTCCCGCACCAGCAATACGTCGACCGGCATGTTCTCGCCGAAACAGAAAAGCTGATCCTTGCTTTTCGTAAACTTGAGTCCGCACCGTTCAAGCAAATCCAGCGAGTGCTCGGTGAGACGACCGGATTTCTGCACCGCAATCTTGATGCGCTGCTCCTTGGTATCCATCGAAGTTCCTCAGTGAGCCGCGCTGGATTTCTGTGCGTTGTGGGTTCGCGAAGTGCGCTCGATAGCGGTGCGATAGCCGCCGAATCCGTCGCTCAAGAAACGTGCGACCCGACCGACCGTCGTGACACTCACGCCGGTCCGGTCGTGAATCTGCCGGTACGGCATGTCCTGCAGCAGCAGTTCGACGACGTGCCAGCGGTCAGCCAGGGCCTGCAATTCGGCGGGTGTGCAAAGGTCCTTGAAGAAGTTGCGGCACTCGGCGGTTGTGCGCAACGATTTGACAGCACGAAAGAGCGCGTCCTCGGCGCGCTTTCGTTGTGTTTCGGATTCATTTCTGTTGCGTTTCATGGTGTTACCGCAGAAAACTGCCGTCAGGAGAATGTATTAATGTACTAATACATTAATACAACGAACCGTATTTGGCAAGCAGTGGGATCAGTATTGCCGTATTGCGCCTAAAACGGGCAGCATCGATCGCATGGTTTCCGGTGACACCAAAAGAATGGCGGCGAATTGCTTGACGAAGTTCTGCGGAAGACCATAGACTTCAACCGACTCATCGAGACCGGCTGAGGGAAAGGCCCATTGAAGCCGGGGCAACCTTCAGGACTAACCATCCTGAAAAGGTGCCAACTCCTGCGAAGCAGCGACACCTGTATCAGGGCAGCTGCATTCGAGAGATGAGGGGCAGTGTAACGTGACGATCGGTGCAATGACCGACGAAACGCAGGACACAGCACCCTTCCTTGCGGGTTCCGCGGGATTCCGATGAGAGGTGACGATCACGTCGCAACATTGGAATCGAAGTATTCGCGGAGACCGTAACATGCCAGCATCTTCACACCCTGCAACTTTAGCCGTTCGTGCCTCGTTGGAGTCGGATTCCCAGCATGGCGCAGTCGTGCCACCGCTGCACCTGTCGACGAATTACACGTTCGAGCGTTTCGGCGTCAAACGCCAGTACGATTACACACGCAGCGGAAATCCGACCCGCGATGCACTGGCCGATGCGCTGTGTTCCCTGGAGGGCGGTGCCGGCGCGGTGGTGACGGCGTCCGGAATGGCGTCTTTGACTCTATTGACGCACTTGCTCGAGCCTGGAGATCTTCTGATCGCGCCGCATGACTGCTACGGCGGAACGTATCGGTTGTTCGAACACCTGGCGGCGAAGGGTCATTTCAAAGTCAGTTTTGTCGACCAGACGGATCGTGCGGCTTTGCTAACTGCCTTCGCGCGTCGTCCGCGCATGATCCTCACGGAAACGCCGTCAAATCCATTGCTCAGGATTGTGGACATCGCGGCGGTTTCCGCAATGGCACGGGCCCACGGTGCCTTGCTCGCGGTCGACAATACCTTCCTTTCTCCTGTCCTGCAGCAGCCGATACGCCTTGGTGCAGATATCGTGCTGCACTCGACCACCAAGTATCTGAACGGCCACAGTGACGTGGTTGGTGGCGCCATTGTAGCCGCGACTGCGGCGCTGGCGGAATCACTACGCTGGTGGGCCAACTGCCTGGGCCTGACCGGGGCACCGTTTGACAGTTTCCTCACACTGCGCGGCATACGCACATTGCATGCCAGGATGCGGCAACACGAAGAGAACGCAAATCGCGTCGCTGTATTCCTGGATCAGCATGCGCTGGTTTCACGCGTGTACTACCCGGGCCTGGCGACACATCCCGGTCACCGGATTGCACAATCTCAACAATCCGGGTTTGGCGGCATGGTCAGTTTTGATATCGATGGAGGGGAAGCGGCGGTAAGCGCTTTCGTCGAACAGCTGCAACACTTCTCGCTCGCAGAATCGCTGGGCGGCGTAGAAAGCCTCGTTTGTCACCCGGCTACCATGACGCATGCGCCTGTCAGCAGGACGGCCCTGCAAGAGGCGGGGATCGGAGAAAACCTGATTCGCCTGTCCATCGGGCTGGAAGATGCCGCTGACCTGCTGCAGGACCTGCAGCAGGCACTGGAGGCCGCCTCGCAAGCACACACGCGCCCGCGCGTTGTTGCTGCTTCCAATTAAGAGGATCGCGCAATGAGCCTTCCGCAATACCTTGCTGCACATCTGTCGGTCGATACGAAGTATTTCAGTGCTGGCGAAGTCGGCCTGGAATCCGGTCAGCGCCTGGACGAAGTTACTGTTGCATATCGGTCATGGGGAGATTTCGATAACGCAGCGAACCGGGCAGTCCTCATCTGTCACGCTCTGACAGGATCAGCGGATGTCGAATCTTGGTGGCCGGGGGTGATCGGCCCGGGCGGTGCATTCGATCCGGCAACGGACTATATCGTCTGCAGCAACATCTTGGGTGGCTGTTACGGCACTACTGGACCGGTGTCCCTGCGTCCAGGCAGTCACCAGCGGTATCGCGCGGATTTCCCGCGCATCACTGTCCGGGACATGGTGCACTTGCAGCGACGTCTGCTGGATCACCTTGGCGTGACGCGACTGGAACTGGTGACGGGACCCTCGCTCGGAGGAATGCAGGCGCTGGAATGGGCTACGCTGTATCCGGACCGGGTGCGGAGCATCGTTCCCATTGGCGTCGCAGGCAAACACTCGGCATGGTGTATCGGCATGAGCGAGGCGCAGCGCGCGGCGATCTATGCCGATGCCGACTGGAATGGCGGCTATTACAGCGACGATCGGCCACCACGCAAAGGCATGGCCGCAGCTCGAATGATGGCGGTTTGCAGTTATCGGAGCTGGCCAGGATTCCAGAGTCGGTTCGGCCGCGAGGAGTGCGCGGATGGCGACTACCAGGTGCAGTCGTATCTGCGGCACCAGGGCAGGAAGATCAACGAACGATTCGATGCGAACAGCTATGTACGCCTGACGCAGGCAATGAACGATTTCGACCTGTCCAGCGGGCGCGGCAACTACCTCGACGTCCTCGAGAGCATTCAGCAACGGGCACTGGTCGTATCGGTGAGTTCGGACATCCTTTACCCGCCTCACGAGCAGGCATTATTGGCCAGGCACCTGCCGAACGCGCGTTATGAAATACTGGAGTCGGACTATGGTCACGACGGCTTCCTGATACAGACCGGAGAATTGTCCGGGCTGATCAGGGAGTTTCGTCGTCCTGCCGCTGTCTGCCCGGAAGCACTACAGCACGTTGCAGCCTGAATCGCCGGGCGCATTGCCTGTCAGCCAATCTGTTCCAGGATTCTCGCAGTCATTGCCGATGTAGACAGTACCCGTTCCGCACCGCGCGCAATGTCGGCTGTTCTGGCACCGTCGGCAATTACCCGCTGGAGGGCGGCTTCAACCAGTTCGGCTTCTTCAGTTAGCCCGAGGCTATGCCGCAGGAGCAATGCAGTGCTCGCTATCGTGCCACAGGGATTCGCAATGTTGCGTCCGGCAATGTCGGGCGCGGAGCCGTGTATCGGTTCGTACAATCCGCGCGTCGAATCGCCAATCGATGCGGAGGGCAACATGCCGAGAGAGCCGGCAAGCATCGAGGCTTCGTCGGTCAGGATGTCGCCGAACATGTTCTCGGTGACTATCACGTCGAAATCCCGGGGTCTGGCCAGCAGGTGCATGGCGGCGGCATCGACCAGCATGTGCTCGAGCGCAACATCGGGGAATTCCCTGGCCAGGATGCGTGTCGCGACATCGCGCCACAGGCGAGAGGTTTCGAGTACATTCGCTTTGTCGACAGAGCAAAGCTTGCGTTTGCGCTCGCGAGCTATGCGTGCGGCAACGCGAACGATGCGTTCGACTTCGTAAGTCTGGTAAATGCAAAGATCGCTTGCCGAGTCCTTGTCGCGCCTTTTTTCACCGAAGTAGATACCGCCGGTCAGCTCTCGCACGACGATGAGGTCGACGCCGCGCAGGATCTCGGCTTTCAATGGCGACGCCATCGCCAGTTCCTCGACAACGCGGACCGGGCGCAGGTTGGCAAAGACACCGAGTTCCGAGCGAATTCGCAACAAGCCCTGTTCCGGCCTGATTCTCGCATTGGGATCGGACCACTTCGGGCCACCCACGGCACCAAGAAGGACCGCATCGCTTTGCATGCAACTGGCGATCGTATCTGCGGGCAAGGGATCACCGGTCGCATCGATCGCCGCTCCGCCGATGAGTTGGCTGGAAAAAGCAAATTCGTGTCCGAATGCCTGTGCGACACGCTGCAGAACGTCCACTCCGGAGCGGGTGACCTCCGGTCCGATTCCGTCACCCGGCAATATTGTGATCAGGGCCTCCAGGGCCGAGTCTCCTCGAAGTTCTCGATGTCCGCGAAATGATTTTGCAGAAATCCGAGTTGATCGATGCCTTCAATCAGGCAATAGCGGGAAAATGCGTCGATCGGAAACGTGACCGAGGACCCGTCGGCGAGTGTAACGGTCGAAGTCGTCAGGTCGACGCGGATCGTGGCGCCAGGGTCGTGAAGAAGTTGCTGATGCACGTCGGGTTGCACGAGGATTGGCAGCAAACCGTTCTTCAGCGAATTGCTGCGAAAAATATCGGCAAACTCTGTGCTGACGACCGCTTTGATGCCGTAGTCAAGCAGAGCCCATGGCGCATGTTCGCGCGACGATCCGCAACCGAAATTTCGTCCTGCCACCAGGACCTTGCAGCCGCGCGCCGCGGGCGCGTTAAGGACGAACTCGGGATTCTCGCGGCCATCCGCCAGGTAGCGCCAGTCGTGAAACAGGTGCCGGCCAAGACCGTCGCGGGAGGTCGTGGTGAGGAATCGCGCCGGAATGATCTGATCGGTATCAATATCGTCGACAGCAAGCACGACCGTGCGAGAACTCAACTGGCGTATTGCTTCTATGGGCTGGCTGGTCATATCAAAAGTGCTGTCACATATACCTGCGAGGGTCAGCGATTTTTCCGGCAATCGCAGAAGCGGCCGCAGTCATTGGGCTGGCGAGAACCGTGCGCGCGCCGATACCCTGGCGGCCCTCGAAATTGCGGTTGCTGGTACTGACGCTGAGTTGGCCGCGCGGGACGGTATCGTTGTTCATGCCGAGGCACATCGAACAACCGGATTCACGCCATTGCGCGCCCGATGCGCGGAAAATTTCGTCGAGGCCGATGGCTTCCGCTTCTTTCTTGACCTGCTGGGAGCCCGGCACGACCAGCATCGTGACACCGTCAGCAATTTTCCGGCCACGCAACAGGTTTGCCGCCTGCTGCAGGTCAGAAAGGCGGGAGTTGGTGCAACTGCCGATGAATACCACATCAACTTTCACTTCACTCATGAGTTGTCCCGGGTTGAGCTGCATGTAGTCGAGCGCTTTGCGGAATCCCGGCTTGCCAGCGCCGTCCGGTACCTCGGCATCGACAGCGACCACCATCCCGGGATTGGTGCCGAAGGTCACCATTGGGCTCAACCGGTCGCCTTGTACGGCGACCGACCTGTCGAAAACGACACCTGGGTCGCTTTGCAGATTGCTCCAGCGATGCACAGCCGCATCCCACGCAGCACCTTTCGGTGCGCGCGGGCAGCGCTCGAGATAAGCAAACGTCGTGTCATCGGGTGCGATCATGCCTGCGCGGGCACCGGCTTCGATCGACATGTTGCACACTGTCATGCGCTCGTCCATGGACATTGCGGTAATCGCAGTGCCGCGAAATTCGATTACGTGTCCTGTACCGCCGTTCACGCCGATCTGGCCGATGGTTGCAAGGATCACGTCCTTCGCTGTCACGCCTCGGGAGAGTCGGCCGTCAATTTCGATGGCCAGGGTTTTCGGACGACGTTGCAACAGACACTGCGTCGCCAGCACATGGCCGACCTCGGTTGTGCCAATGCCGAAAGCCAAAGCGCCGAACGCCCCGTGGGTGCTGGTATGACTGTCACCGCACACGATCGTCTTGCCTGGCTGGGTTGCACCGAGTTCCGGGCCTATGACGTGCACGATGCCGCGGTGTTCGCTACCGAAGCCGAATAGCTCGATGCCGAATTCGCGGCAGTTATCCTGCATCGTCCGTACTTGCCTGGCCGCATTGACACCGGCGACCGCAAGATCGCGAATGCTCGCAACCGGCGTTGTCGGCGTCGAATGATCCAGGGTCCCCAGCGTCAGGTCAGGGCGCCTGACCCGCAGGCCGCGCTGCCGCAGCACAGTGAAGGCTTGCGGAGTCGTCACCTCGTGGATCAGGTGCAGGTCGACATAAAGTATGGCCGGTGTATCCGGTGTTTCTGCCGCAACGACATGATCCGACCAGACCTTGTCGAGGAGTGTCGTCGGCGACCCGTTACTCATCGAGTGATTGCAGCCGCCTACGAGCCGGCGGCTGCTGCCGCTTTCGGCTGATTGAGGCCCTCGAGCCAGCTCTCGGTATCCTCGGTCGCGCCGCTGAACAGGCCGAAGAAGGCATCCTGCAATCGCTTGGTGATCGGGCCACGTTTGCCGTTACCGACCTCGATCCGGTCTACCGAACGCACTGGCGTCAGCTCGGCGGCAGTGCCGGTGAAGAATATTTCATCGGCCAGGTAAAGCATTTCGCGTGGGATCGACATCTCGCGCACCACGATTCCGCGCTGCATTGCCAACGTGATCACCGTGTCACGGGTGATCCCGGTGAGGATCGATGACGCGGCAGGTGGCGTGAGCAGGACGCCGTTGCGCACGACAAACAGGTTTTCGCCGGCTCCTTCGCTGACCGTGCCATCGGTCGCCAGGGCTATGCCTTCGGCGAATCCAAGGCGCTTCGCTTCCGTGCTGATGAGCTGGCTGGACAGGTAATTGCCGCCGGCTTTGGCCAAGGCAGGCAGGGTGTTGGGCGCCACGCGCTGCCAGCTGGAAATACACACATCGACGCCTTTTTCCAGGCTGTCGGCGCCAAGGTACGTTCCCCATTCCCAGGCAGCGATGGCAACGTCAACTGCATGGCCCGGCTTGGGCGACAACCCGATCTCGCCATATCCGAGGAACGCCACGGGTCGTATATACGCGCCGTTCATCAGGTTGTTTGCAACGATAATATCCTTGCATACCGAAACCAGTTCATCCGGTGCGAACGGGATCGGCATGCGATAGATACGCGCGGAATTGTACAGGCGACGAATATGGTCGGTCAGTCTGAATATCTTTGGCCCGTCCGGTGTTTTATAGACACGGATTCCCTCGAATACCGATGAGCCGTAGTGCAGGGCATGCGCCATTACGTGCACCGTTGCCTGCTCCCAGGGAATCATCCGGCCGTTCATCCAGATCAGTTTTGCGCCCTTGAATATCATCGAAAACTCCACGCGAGGTTGCGGTGTCAGGACTGCCTAGCTTAGCAAGCAGCCAGGTGTGCTGCATCAGACTGTTGAAATGATTCCCGCGGCTCAGATCGAGGCGCGAGTGATGTCGGGTTGACCTTGCGCGTTGTCGAATCCGCGTTGCCGTCGCCGCAGTATCCGGTTACTCACCTCCAGGTAAGCACGGCTTCCTGCTTCAACTATATCCGTGCTGGTGCCATGCCCCCGATAACTCTTTCCGTCGTACTCGACCGTGACCGTGGCTTCACCTTGTGCATCGTCTCCCGCTGTCGCGCTCTGAATTGCGAAATCCTTCAGAATCAAGGCCACTCCGGTTGCCTGTTCGATCGCATTGAACACGGCTTCGACCGGCCCGTCTCCGTTCGCGGTCTCACCGCGACTTGTGCCATTTTCATGCAGCAGGGTAACCGTCGCAGACGCGATTCGATCGGTGCCGGAACGTACATCCAGCGACTGCAGTGTCCAGGGCCCGGCTGCAGCACTGTCGACATTCAGGATAATTGCCTCGATATCGCCGTCGTACATGTCCTTTTTCTTGTCGGCCAGCTTCTTGAATTCGTGGAAGGCACGGTTGGTTTCAAATTCATCCAGTACGAAGCCCAGGTCCCGGACCCTGTCACGGAAAGCGTGCCGGCCGCTGTGTTTGCCCAAGACCAGATTCGACCGGCTGATCCCGACATCCGCCGGCCGCATGATCTCGTAGGTCGAATGGTGCTGCAGCATGCCGTGCTGGTGGATTCCCGCTTCATGTGCAAACGCATTCTCACCGACGATCGCCTTGTTTCGCGGCACCTGCATGCCCGTGATCGACGCAACCAGTCTTGAAGCCGGGTACAGTCGGGTTGTATCCACTCCAGTCCCGACCCTGAAAAATTCTGAGCGCGTGCGCAATGCCATGACGACTTCCTCGAGCGAACAATTGCCTGCGCGTTCGCCGATGCCGTTGATTGTGCATTCGATCTGGCGTGCGCCGGCTGAAACAGCCGCGAGGCTGTTTGCGACCGCCATGCCAAGGTCATCATGGCAATGCACGCTGAGTACGACCTTGTCTATGCCTCGAACGTGCTCCCTCAGGTAGCGGAAAAGCTTGTCGAATTCAGCCGGAACCGTGTATCCAACCGTGTCAGGAATATTAATCGTGGTAGCGCCGGCTTCAATTGCCGCTGTAACTACGTCCGCAAGGTAGGGGAGCTCGGTCCGGGATGCATCTTCCGGTGAAAATTCGACGTCATCGGACAGTTCCCGGGCGATCCTGATGGCGCCAACTGCACTGCGAATGATTTCCTCTTTGGCCATCTTCAGTTTGTATTCGCGATGGATCGCGCTGGTTGCAACGAATACGTGAATCCGGTGCCTTTCAGCATTCCTGACAGCCAGGTGTACTTTCTCGATATCTTCCGGGTTGCAGCGCGCAAGTCCGCATATGACGGGTCCGTGGATTTCATCCGCAACGGCCTTGACGGCTTCGAAGTCACCCGGCGACGCGGCCGGAAACCCGGCTTCGATCACATCGACCTTCAAGTCTGCCAGCGCTTTCGCAATTCTGAGTTTTTCGCGAAGCGTCATGCTGCATCCCGGGGCCTGCTCGCCGTCCCGGAGGGTAGTGTCGAAAATCCTGACCTGTTCGCCCAATTCTGTTACTCCCACGCGAGTTCAGCTGCGGTCGCCGTAATCGAGGCTGGCCATTGGAAAATTGGGCACGGCCAGCGGCGTATGCAACGTTGCATCGGTGCGCAATGCGAGGAGCAGTGACGCCTGATCTATATTGCTGCCGGTCAGAATCAGTCCGACGCGTTTGCCGGCAATCTGAGCTTTCATATTCAAGGCTGCCGCAAGCGGTGCCGCGCCACCACCCTCGGCAAGCTGGTGTATGGTCTGAATGTAGAAGCGGATCGCCGAGCAGATGTCGTCCTCACTGACGAGCACGAAGTCGTCCAGCTCCTGCATCATGCTCAATGTGTAGCGCACCGGGACACGCGTTGCGAGGCCATCGGCTATGGTCCTGGCTGCCACCATCGGAAGGAACTTCTTGCTGTGCCAGGCATGATGAAATGCCGGTGCATTTTCTGCCTGCACTGCTATAAGACGTGTGCGTGGAGACAGTGCTTTGAAAACCGTTGTCGTGCCGGCCGCGAGGCTGCCGCCACCGACCGGCACAAACACGAAGTCGAACCCTTCGGCGCACTGCTCGAGCATTTCGAGCGCGACGGTACCCTGGCCAGCTACCAGCTCCGGGGTTTTTGCCGGGTGAATCGAAAGAGCGCCGCTGCGCCATGCGTACCTGACGGATGCGTCCCAGGCAGCGTCGAAATCATGGCCTGTAACGATAATTTCGCCGCCCAGCGCCTTAACCGCCGCATTCTTGTCCGGACTGTTGCCTTGCGGGACGAATACCGTGCACTTGACGTCGTACATCGAGCAGGCCTGTGCCAGCGCGGCGCCGTAGTTGCCGCGAGTCGCAGTGACGATGCCCTTTCGTCGCTCGGCCTCGCCCATATTGGCCAGCAGATTGATTGCACCACGAATCTTGAACGCGCCAATTTTCTGGATGTTTTCCAGCTTGACGCGGACCTCGCAACCCAGCAGTTCGGAAAGCAACGGGTGGCTGAGGAGCGGAGTGGGGGAGAGATGCGGCCGTATCGTGCGCTCGGCCTGTCGCACGTCGTCGAGTGTAACCGGTGAAGGCGGCGTGCCGTGATCGGAACCCCAGTCCGTTGGTTCCCCGGTATTGCGCAGAATAGTGGTCATGCAAAGCTCCTGTCGGGCGCTCCTAGTTCTCCAGCCAATCCATTCGGCCGCGAAGTTCGGCGCCGACTTTCTCGATTGGATGATTCAAATCCGAGTCCATCATGCGGC
>CAYXKM010000283.1:0-8146 GCA_964465665.1 uncultured Woeseiaceae bacterium | reverse complement strand
GACCGCGCAAGGCAACAGTATCGATGCCGAAGTGAATCAGAAGATCGGCGCCGTTCGCAGCCCGCAAGCTGATAGCGTGCATGCTGGCCGGCACGGCGAGAACCTCGCCGTCGAAAGGCGACACCACTTCGCCATCAGTCGGGTCGATCGAGACGCCGTCCCCCAGCGTACGGGCACGAAAGACCGGGTCGGGACTGTCGTCGAGCGTGTCACACCAGCCCCGGATCGGGGCGGCTACAACAAGCCGCCGGGCAGCGGGATCAGTGCAATTCATTGCGACGATGCTCCGAAACCACTGCCGAGTTCGATCCAGTCGAGCGCCCACATTGGCTCGATGGCTGAACGGTTAAATCGAAAACACAAACTGGACGGTCCGGGAACTTCCCTGTCGGGGTAGGCAAGCTTTGCCGGCGGCAGTACGGTCGCCGCCTCGCTCGCATACGCCGGTTCCAGGGAAAGCGCGGCTAGCAGGGGACCATCGCAGGTGCCGAGTCTGATGTTCAGCTCACCCCAGGGCGTTGCCGGTGGCGTTAACACGACGTGCTGCAACGCGTCGCCGATCTCGAAGTTAAACGGCAACTGGCCCACCGAGGCGCGGACCGCGAGTCCCTCGAGTAACTCGACGTCGCGCGCAATCCAGCAGGGATCCATGATGTCGAGCAGGTACGACTCACGCGCACCGTCCAAAGGCGCGTCGTCCTCGAGCGCCAGCACGATGGCGTTGCTGCACAGCTCGAGTTCGCGATCTTCGAATCGAACGACATCGTGGATTGCCACAGCCGATCCAGCAGACCCTTCGAGATCAGCTTCCGTAACCGCGATACCGAGCTGCCGAAGTCGTGGCAGGTGCGCCGCCAGGCGCTCCGAGAAGTGCTGCCACCCGCGGACTTCGTCGTCCGACCACGCAAGTTCCGCAACGGCTGCCGCGCGTGGCCAGGTCATGTACGCAACGCGTTCTTCCGTACGAATGTGCTCCGTCCACACGTTAGCCTGCAGGCCGAGGACGAAGTGACGCCGGTCGAACAGTGGGTCCGGCAACGGGTCGAAGTTGTAAATGTCCTGCTCCGTGATAACGCCACCGCGGCCGGGCGGTGCATCCGCAGCGCCGGTGCGCAGATGATCGAGATAAAACACCGGCGCCGGCGACAGCACCGTGCGAAGGCCCCTGTCTGCCGCGGCTATGGCACCATCGATACCGCGCCACGACATTACGATTGCATCGTCCGGAAGACCGCTTTCGACAATCTCGTCCCAGCCGAGCATGGTCTTGCCCAAACCGGACAGGACACGGTGCAAGCGTTCGACGAAATAATTCTGCAGTTCCTGAGTAGTACCGATGCCGAGTTCCTGCATGCGCTCTTGAATCCTGGGCGACTCATCCCACTGCCGCGTCACTACTTCGTCACCGCCGACGTGCACATAAGGGCCGGGAAAGAGCGTTGCGACTTCACGAAATACTTCCTCGAGAAAATCGAATGTCGTGGATTCGAGATTGAGCACGTTGTCGTAGACACCCCAGCTCGACGGCACTTTGTTGACTCGATGGCCGTCGACGCCGAGTTCCGGGTAGGCTGCAATCGCAGCGGTGACGTGTCCGGGGACGTCAATCTCTGGCACGACAGTTACATGTCGGAGCCGCGCATGTTCAATAACTTCCCGGATCTCTTCGTGCGAGTAGTAACCGCCATACATTCGGGGCTGTCCGGTTCGCGGATCGATGTCATTTGCCGGCGCGGCGCCGGCCGGAACGCGCCAGGCTCCAACACTGGTGAGCTTCGGATATTTCCCGATCTCGATTCTCCAGGCCTGGTCGTCCGTGAGGTGCCAGTGCAACACGTTGAGCTTGTGCAGTGACATCCAGTCGATGTAGCGCTTGATGAAGTTCACCGATTGCATGTGTCGCGCCGAGTCGAGCATAAGACCGCGCCACGCGAATTGCGGTGTATCCAAGATCGATACAGTGCCGAGGGTTCCGGATTCTCTGTCCACGCTGTCGAGTAATTGCCACATCGTGACCATGCCGTAGTACAGCCCCGCTGGTGTTGCAGCAAGTATCCGGATGCCGCTTTCGCCGACGTTCAGTACGTAGCCCTCATCCACAGGGTCCGCCACGGCCGAACTGCTGTCCGGGAGCATGTCGCGGAGCAGGTCACGTTCCAGGTATTCGAGTGTGATATCGGCGCCGCCGGCGGCGGCCGCGGATACGTTCAGCCGAAGTCCTGTCGATTCGTCGATTCTCTCAGCAATATACTGCACATTCTCCTGGATCCATGCGTCGTCAGGCGCCATAAGCACGAGCTCCCTGCTGATCTTTAATACGTCGTGCTGTTCCTGTATTCGCTGCGGTGCGGGGATGACGGCAATTGGTGTCGGTGCGCTATTCTCGGTTCCACCGCAGGCCGCAACCAGCAAAACTTTACACACTGCAAAAGCACGACGCATAATCACGCTCCCCCGGACCTCACGACTTCAAATTCTCACTTGGCCATACCGTCAATCGCCGCCTGTACCGCCGCGCTGGAACAAGGTGATGTGGATCGTGCCTTGCAACTGGCGATCGAACGCCTGCGACATGACAAGGACGATGCCGAGGCGCTTGCTGTGTGTTACAGGGCCTATGCACGGAAGAACGATCACGCCAACGCCATCAAGGTCCTGGAGATCATAATTCAAAAAAAGCCTCGGGCGTATTGGGCGTATGCGGCGCTGGGAAAGCAACTGCAGTCGTCGGGAAAGTTGTCGCGTGCGGAAGATGTCTTGCGCAAGGCCGCGGAAGAGTACCCGGACGATGTGTCGATACACGCAGAGCTTGGCGTGCTGTTCTCCGAACTGAATCGGCTGGAAGCCGGCGAATGGCATCTGCGCCGCGCACTCGAGATCGGCGGCGCGGATTGCGATATTCTGACGAATCTCGGACTGAATCTTGCACAACAAGGCAAGGCGGGCGCCGCAGACGCAGCGTACGCCAGAGCCCTCGATATCGAGCCTCAAAACCTTCGCGCCCTGGGCTATCACGCCAAACTCAAGGAGGTTCAGGGCGACTTTGACGCCGCGCAAGCCTTGCTCAATCGCGCGACGACGGTGCAACCTGGGAGCGTCAGTCTCCTCGAAGCCCAATTGCAACTGCGCATTGGCAACCCTGAAGAAGCGCTCGCTATTCTGAATAATGCACAGCGGCTCAATGGCGATGCCCTGCTGGAGCGTGCGCGCGTTCGTGACCGGCTCGCGGATTACGGTGGCGCATGGAACGATGCGAGCGAAGCCAAACGGCGCCTCGCTGCCGAGGCTGGCGGCCTGATCTACAACGCAACAGGCGTGGAATCTTTTTTCGCGGAGCTGAAACAGACCTTCGATGCGAGCTTCCTCAAGGGGATGCCGAGGGCGGCGCTCCGAACGGACTTGCCGCAACCTGTTTTCATCACCGGTGCACCGCGTTCGGGTACCACACTCCTCGAGCGCATTCTCGGTGCGCACTCGTGTATCGAGTCGGCCGGGGAGCTGCCCTTCGTTGGCGAATTCCGCGAAGTATCGGAGCGCATGCTTGCCCGAGGCCCTTTCCCGCAAAATTTCAGCGCGCTGCATGTCGCCGATCGGCGCGGAATCGCGGCGCAACTCCGCGACACCTATTTGCACCGGCGTTCCGAACGCATGTCCTTTGCGGCAAACACCCGGTTCGTCACTGACAAGATGCCGTTTAACGAGATGTATCTGCCGCTCATTCGCATGGCGTTCCCGGACTCCCCTGTCATCCATTTGTCGCGCAATCGCCTCGATACGGCGGTGTCGATTTTCTTCAACAAGCTGAATCACGGCTTCCATTGCGGTTACAGAATCGACGACGTCATCCATCACCTGGATGCGATGGCCGAACTGCTGGGTCACTACCGACGTGAGTTCGAGCCCCGGCTGCTCGACGTCGAGTACGAATCTCTCGTCGAGAACACCGAATCCGAAGTACGGCGTATTCTCGGGCTTGTCGGTCTGACCTACGAGCCCGCGTGTCTCAGCTACTACGAGCGTCGGGACTATGTCGCGACCCCGAGTTACGGCGACGTCACCCGGCGGCCGAGCATGGCGTCAGTCAATCGCCACAAGAACTATCTCGTCTGGATCGGCAAGTTCGCAGCTTGAGGCTATCGACTGTCTGTCAATAATTGACGCGCACGCCGAACCAATAGGTGCGCCCGTTATCGTATACAGCTCTCGGACGGTCCGGTGTGTTCGCGAACTGCAGGATTTCTTCGTTCGTCAAATTGACCGCGTCAAAAGTCAGCGCCCAGTTGTCAGTAATATTGAACAGCACGGCGGCATCGAGGGAGCTCAACGAGTCCTGGTTAAGCTGCGTGCTTCGATCGAAAGTGACAAAGAACTCCGACCTGTAGGTGTACGCAAGTCGGGTACTCAGTCTGTCGTTTTCGAAGAAGCCGGTTACGTTGTACTGGTTCTCGGAGTGGCCGGGCAACGGATCGCCGTTGTCGGCCTCGGCATCGACATAGGTGTAGTTCGCCTGCAGGCCGAAGCCATTGTCCATCGTCCACACGCCGGCGACCTCGAAGCCGTACGATTGGCCGCCGCCGCCGTTGCTTCGTTCGTTGATGACAAACGGGCAGTTCCACAACGTAGGATCGCCGGCAGACTGTGTGCACGCCGCATTCGGCTGGGTCGAGGAGACGATCTGCAGGACACGGTCAACCGGATTGTCTGTGATAAAGGACTCGATGTCCTTGTAGAACACGGCGAACGATGCCGCTGTGCGGCTGCCGCCATACCATTCTATTGCGACCTCCGCCTGGTTTGCGCGATACGGGTCGACATCCGGATTGCCGCTGATACCGGTCAGCGCGCCCGGGTTCAGGCTCGCGCGCGGTGTGATGTCGGTGAAATCCGGGCGGGTCATGACCCGTGCGGCCGAGAATCGGTACAGCAGATCGTCGGATGCTTCGTAGACCAGGTTGAAACTCGGCAGCACGTCGTCGTAGTCGCGATTCGCCTCTATCGGATCGTAGTTGCCGAACGCGTTTACCACTGAGCCGGTCGGGCTGGATACGTTGCCACGCGAGGTCTGGTCGGTCTGTACGTAGCGGATGCCGACGTTGCCGCGCCAGTTTCCGCTGTCGATATTGGCCATAACGTAAGCACCGATCGTGTCCTCTTCTACTGAGAAACTCTGTTGCGGGTACAGGATGCGCGACGTGTTGGCCAGATTTGCGAACAACAATGCGCTCGTCGCACTACGGTTTATCTGCCAGTACGAGTCCAGCGTGCCAGAAGCCGCGACGTTGTCCAGGAAATCGTTCGGCGTGAGAGCTCCGGCAAAGGTACTGGACGGCGTCGCATTGATCGGCACATGGAATCCGCCGTAGGTTGTGGCGTTGAACACCAGGTCACGTTCATGCGTAGTGTACTTGACGCCGAATTCGACCGAATCCAGCCAACCGGCATCGTCAAAGTCGCGATCGAAGTCAAGATAGGCATAAGTCTCCGAGTCGTCGTTCTTGATCTCGTGCAGAGAGCTGAAAATGAAAATCATGTCAGCCGGGTCGGTTGGATCGATATTGTTGAACGAAACTTGTGGTGCAGACCCGCGCAGGTCATAGTCGTACG
Source organism: uncultured Woeseiaceae bacterium (assembly GCA_964465665.1). Taxonomy (GTDB): domain Bacteria; phylum Pseudomonadota; class Gammaproteobacteria; order Steroidobacterales; family Woeseiaceae; genus JAKEGN01. The sequence continues at coordinate 2,542 of CAYXKM010000283.1, read as the reverse complement.
ACGCCGGCGCACCAAACTCGACGAACGGCTGGTTGTCGGTATTGCCAAATGCGTCGGTGTAGCCGATACGGAAATCCGATGACCAGAGCTCGGTTAGTTGCACACTGGTGAGCAGATCGATGTTTGTTGTCTCTGCCGTTGACTCGCGCTGGATGGCGTCGTAGACCGCGCCGAAATCCGAGGTACCCCCGTTCAGCGACTCGACAGTGCCGGCAACCGCAGTGCCGTTGACGACAGTGACGTTGCTCAGCGTGCCGCCGTTGCCGAGCGCGCGGTTACCCCAGGTCAGGAAGTTCTGGTTGATGTTGTCGGCCGAGAACTCCGAATAAAGAGCGGTGAGATTGAACTCCAGCGTATCGCTCGGGCGAAACTGGAACGCGACGTTGCCGCCGGTGCGTATGCGCTCCTGCTCGAACAGCGCGGAGCCGATAAGTGTCGGGAACTGCACTTCCTGCACGGCCGGACCGGGGTCGATGTCGACCGGCATGTATCCCAGCACTTCGACGCCGTCGCGGCGCACCGTGCGTTCCTGGCGAATGAGCGCGCCCATCACGCCGACGGTCTCGTCGTCGTTCTTCCAGCTGGCCAGGGCCGACAGTTGCGGGTCGTTCTCGTCGGCACGGTCGTTGTAGACGGTCTGGGCATTCACATACAACTTCAGGGAATCGAGATCCAGCGGATTCCTGGATTTGACGTTGACCACACCGCCGACGCCGCCTTCCTCGACATTGGCCTGCGAGCTCTTCTGGACCTCGACCTGCCCGATTATGTCGGCGGGCAACATGAGATAGTTGAAGCTGCGGGTTGTGTTGAGCTGATCGAGAATGAACCAGTCGGCGGTAGCCAAAGCATGGCCGTTGTAGAGGGTGCGGGTGAGGTTTGGCGCAGTGCCGCGTATGCTGACGCGCTCGCCCTCGCCATATTCGCGATTGATGACGACTCCGGGCACCCGTTGCACGGCTTCGGCGAGATTTTTGTCCGGGAACTTGCCGACATCTTCTGCCGAGATCACGTCGATAGCGGCGGCTGCCGCGCGCTTGGCGGCGAGAGAGTCCTCGATGCTGCGCCGAATGCCGGTAACGACGATCTCCTCCATTGGCGCATCGCCGGCTCCACCCACCTGGGGCTGAACTTCCTGTGCCTGAACCGGTGAGTTGTTCGCGTAAAGGGCGACTGCGATAGCCGTGCCCAAAGTAGTCGATCGCTTAAGGTTCATGGAAATGCTCCCCCGAGTCTCGTTGATCGAAGTGGTCCGGGCAGAAGCCATCTGGTACGGACCAATTTTGACAAATACTAGTACCAATCTAGCCCAATTGCTACCCCTGCGGTCAACTCTGGGGATATCTTTTTTCAAGTAGCTGTTTATAAAAGCTAAAAATGGCATCCTTGCAAGCCTTGGAAATCAGCACTGGTAATATTGGTTATATATTGGTTATAGTACGGCGACCCGGTGAGGGCATACCAAGTGGCCTACGACAAAAAACTGACAGCCAAACTGGGGCGCATCGACCCCGACGGACATCAGCCGCTGTATCGGCAGATTCAGGCGATACTTCGTGAGGCCGTCGCCGACCGCACTTTGCACCCGAACGACGCTTTGCCACCGGAGCGCGAACTCGCCTCCGAGTACGGTGTGTCGCGTATTACCATCCGCAAGGCAATCGAGGGGCTGGTCAACGAGGGCGTCCTCGACACACACCACGGCTCCGGCACCTTCGTTCGCGCCAAAGTCGAGAAGAACTTTGCTCAACTGAACTCGTTCTCTGAGGAGATGCGCGCGCGGGGATTGAAGCCGAGCAGTATCTGGATCACGCGCTCGGCCGGTCACGTCAGTCCGGAGGAGGCCCTGACGATGCGCGCGAGCCCGGGAACCAGCGTCTATCGCTTCACTCGCATCCGCCTCGCGGACGATGCGCCGATGTCGATCGAAGCGGCGACAGTCCTGGCAGGCTGCCTGCCGTCGCTCGATGCGGTCGACGATTCACTTTATGTAGCGCTGCACAGGACCGGTAATCGTCCCGTGCGCGCGCTGCAACGACTGAGCGCACTGTTGCTCAACGAAAAGCAAGCCGAATTGCTCGGCACGACGCCCGGATCCGCCGGATTGCTGGTTGAGCGCGTCGGCTATAACAAGGGCGGTATAGCCATTGAGTTTTCGCAATCCTATTACCGGGGCGACACCTACGACTTCGTCGCCGAGCTCACGTCGACGGAATGACCGTGCCGACGCCGCGCCAAAGGCGCTCTTTCCCGTGTCGATGATGTTCGACGAAGCGTCGCAGGCGGCCGATGTCGTGGCCGCACAGCTCACGCGAAACGCAGCTACAGTCCGTCGGGTCGGTGCGCTGCTTCGCCGGATCAAGCCTGCATTCGTTGCAACCTGCGCGCGCGGCAGCTCGGATCATTCTGCGACTTTTGCGAAGTACCTGATCGAGAGCCGCACGGGAACACTGACGGCCAGCCTCGCGCCTTCAATTCATTCCGTCTATAAAAGGCCGTTGCACTTCGACGGCGGTTTGTGCCTCGTCATCTCGCAATCGGG
>CAYXKM010000282.1:0-6057 GCA_964465665.1 uncultured Woeseiaceae bacterium | reverse complement strand
GGGTCCCCTTTTTATTGAGCAGTGACGTGGATGGCGATGAGAGCCCCGGGTTCGCCAAATCGGCGGCGCCGATTTTTTCGCCGCAGCCCGACATTACACGCTTACTCGGGTACCGGCAATTTTCCGAGGCGGCTCTCGCGCCAGACCATGAGCACATTCGAGGCTATCACCACAACGGCGCCGGCGAACACCGCAGGCAGCGGCCAGTCGTTCCATATCAGCCAGCCGAACAAGGTCGCCCAGACGATATTGCTGTAATTGAACACAGTAACGATTGCCGCCGGCGCATGGCGGTAGGCGGTGGAAAGCAACCACTGCGCGAGGGCACCGGACAATCCCACCCCGAACAGGAGCGGAACCTCGGCCATCGTGGGCCGGACCGCAACAAAAGGTAGCGGGAGCGCTGTTACGAGGGTGCCGATGACGACAAAATAAAAGGTGACGGTCAACGGACGCTCAAAGCGGCCGAGGTATCGCAACACGATCTGCAGAATGGCATGCATGAGTGCGGCGATCATCGCGACAGCGATCCCCAGGGTGTAAACATTTCCGGTCGGTTGCAACATGATGACCACGCCGGTAAAGCCGATGATGACCGCCGCCCACCGGTAAGGCCCCACGTGTTCCTTCAGGAAAATGACACCAAGGACAGGAATGAACAACGACGACGTGAACAACAGCACGGTCGTATCGGCCATCGGCATCAGCGAAAACGCCAGGAACGTGGTCATGAGTGAGAGGCAACCGACCACGGCGCGAATGCCGACGATGGTGGGTTTGCTGCGAATCACCAGGATTTCCCGTTTGCCGAAGCCGAAAATCAGGATCAAAAACGGCATGCACGCGATCAGGTTTCGATAAAAGGCGATTTCGATGACCGAATGATTGACGCTGAGGAGCTTGGCGAATACGTACATGATCGTAAACATGAAGAACGCACCCGCGGCGGCGGCCATGCCAAGTGCGACATGCTCTTTGTGTGGATGTCCGGGATATTCCTGCGGCATCGGCGAGTGTCAGATGATTGCGCCGAACAACGTGCCGACGGCCACGGTCATTGCCATGGCCGCTGCGCCCCAGAAGACGATTCTTGCGGTGCTTACGTAGACATTCGCACCGCCGGCGTAAGCAGCCAGGTAGCCCAGAATCGTTAAAGACACGAGTGTGCTGCCGCCGACCGCAGCCATCATGTAAGCTGATGGTGCCATCACCGCTGTCAGGAGCGGCAGTGCGGCGCCGATCGCAAACGTTGCGGCCGATGCCAGCGCGGCCTGTACCGGACGTGCCGTGTGCACCGAGCTCAGGCCCAGTTCATCGCGCGCATGGGCGCCGAGTGCATCGTGATCCATGAGCTGTGCAGCAACCCGATCGGCAAGAGCGGCATCGAGACCGCGGTCGACGTAGATGCGGGACAGTTCCCGGTGCTCGAACTCCGGATTGGCTTCCAGCTCTCGCCGTTCGCGCGCGAGATCGGCCCGTTCCGTATCCGCCTGCGAGCTGACGGAGACGTATTCTCCGGCTGCCATGGACATCGCGCCGGCCACCAGTCCGGCTACGCCGGCAATCAGGATATTTTCGGTGGCTGCATCGGCAGCGGCGACCCCCATGATCAGGCTTGCGGTCGAAATGATGCCGTCATTGGCACCGAGCACCGCGGCGCGCAGCCAGCCGACCCGACCTGAAAAATGCCTTTCTGCGTGGTGTCTCACCACAAATTACACTCCCGGATTGCCGATGAAGCCCGGCGCAGCAGGCGTTTCGATGTTCTTTCGTTTTGGTGTCGTCTACTGCACAACCAGCTTGAAGGCGAAGTCAGCCTGAGGATCGCCTGAGATTCATGCGCACCGGTAATCGGTCAGCGGAGGCCCGGGCGGCCGTGCGGTAAATGATACCAGAGACCTGCGATCGTGCTGTTACCAGTCGCCTCCGCTAAGATGCGCGAATCGCATTTGATTGCAGCCGGGCCGATGACTTACCTCGAACAAGCATTGATCTATATCGGCGCCGCCGTACTGGTTGTGCCGCTGGCCCGGCGTCTGGGCCTTGGTTCGGTCCTCGGCTACCTGGGCGCGGGCGTGATCATTGGTCCTGCGGCACTCGGATTGATCAATAACGTCGATTATGTATTGCAGTTCGCCGAGCTCGGTGTCGTGTTTCTGCTCTTTATCATCGGTCTCGAGCTCAAGCCGTCGCGGCTGTGGGTCATGCGCCACCAGGTTTTCGGATTTGGCAGCGCGCAAGTGCTGCTGACAGCTGCTCTATTGTGCGGAATGCTGGTGGCCGCCAACTGGCAGATCCGGCCAGCGCTGGTCATCGGCTTCGGCCTGGCACTGTCATCGACCGCATTTGTGCTGCAACTGCTCGCGGAACAAAAAAAACTGTCGACCGATTACGGCCGGGCATCCATTGCGGTGTTGTTGTTGCAGGACTTGGCCGTTATCCCGCTGATTGCACTGATACCGCTGCTGGCAACCGGCCCGACCACGCAGCCTGACCTGGGAGCGCTGCTGCTAAGCGTTTTTGCGTTGGCTGCACTGGTCGTCGGCGGCCGCTACTTACTGCGTCCCACGCTGCGACTCGTGGCAAAGACCGACATCAGGGAACTCTTCACCGCCGTGGCGCTGCTGGTCGTGCTCGGCGCTGCCGTAGTCATGGAACATGTCGGTCTGTCGATGGGACTCGGCGCGTTCGTTGCCGGCATGTTGCTCGCTGATTCCGAATATCGGCACGAACTGGAGACCAATATCGACCCGTTCAAAGGCCTGCTGCTGGGACTCTTCTTTATCGCCGTCGGCATGTCGGTCAATGTGCAATTGCTGCTGTCAGACCCGGTGAACATCATTGGCCTAACCCTGGTCCTGATAGTCGTCAAAGCCCTGGTGCTCTATGTCCTCGCCCGCGCATTCGGCTTGCCAAACGACGCATCACGCAGCATGGCCCTTATCCTTGCACAAGGAGGGGAGTTTGCATTCGTGCTGCTCACACTGGCGCGAAAGGCAACGGTGCTGGACAGCGCAACCGTCGAGGCGTTGGTGCTCATAGTCACGTTGTCAATGGCGGCGACACCGTTACTGTACCTGCTGGACCAACGCATCCTGCGCCGCAGGAAGAACCAGGACGTGGAGCCGGTGTATGACGCGATCGAGGACCACGGTAACCCGGTGATCATTGCGAGTTTCGGCCGATTCGGCCAGATCGTGGGACGAATATTGAAATCGAGGGGTATAGGTTTCACCGCACTCGAGTCCAATCCTGAACAGGTTGAGGTCGTGCGCCGCTACGGCAACAAGGTGTATTTCGGCGATGCATCCAAGGTCGATCTTTTGCGGGCCGCGGGTGCGGACAAAGCGAAGTACTTCGTATTAGCCATCGATGATGTCGAACGCTCGATCGCAACCGCCAAGACCGTGCGCCGTTACTTTCCCGGCCTGCCGATTCTTGCACGTGCCCGGAACCGCCACCACGCGCACTTGCTGATGGACCTGGGGATCAACAAGATTTTCCGTGACACCTTCCATGCCGGTCTGGAGCTCACGCGCGACCTGCTGCAGCAACTCGGTACTGACGAGCACGAGTCGGCAAACATCTGCAATACGTTTGCCAGGCACGACACGGAACTGCTGAAAAGGCAACATGCCATTCGCCAGGATGAAAAAATCCTGATCCAGTCCGCGCAGGAAGCCGCCGCCGAACTGGAGACCTTGCTGCACGCCGACCGGGACCGTTCCGATTGATCGGGCAGATAGAATATCTGCCTGACTCCCCGGAGAGATCACTGATAAACCGTCGCAAAATACTACCCGTCTGACGCACCGCCACGCCCGTTGGGACAATATCGTGTAATCTACGCTCCAACGGGACCGGGAGGGCGCGGGGATTGTCGCTGATTGTTGAGTTACGACGACGGAATGTATTTCGCGTTGCTGCGGCCTATTTGGTGGTCGGCTGGCTGCTGACCGAGGTCGCCAGCACGTTGTTGCCGATGTTCGGCGCACCGGACTGGGTTGCCCGTGCGTTGGTCATTGTCATCGCGATCGGATTCGTGCCCCTGATGATCTTTTCCTGGGCCTACGAACTCACACCGGAAGGGCTGAAACGGGAGTCGCAGGTCAATCGCGACGAATCCATTACCTGGCAGACCGGGCGCAAGCTCGACCTCGTCACTATCACAGCCGTCGTGCTGGGCGTTGCGTTCCTCGCATGGACACGCCTGTCGCCACAGGGGCCTGCACCGGAGGCCGAAACGCCGGACGCAGGACCGGACATGGCCTCGGTTGCCGTGCTGCCGTTTGTCAACATGTCGGGCAACACGGAAAACGAATATTTCTCCGACGGGCTCACCGAGACGCTGCTCCACATGCTTGCCCAGGTACCGGAACTTCGGGTCGCCGCCCGCACTTCGAGCTTCGCGTTCAAGGGGCAGGAGAAGGACATCCGGGAAATTGCGCTCGCCCTCAGGGTCGCGCACGTCCTAGAAGGCAGTGTGCAGCGCGCCGGCGACCGCGTACGCATTACCGCGCAGCTTATTCGTGCCAACGACGGCTTTCATGTCTGGTCGGAAAACTACGATCGCACGCTGGACGATATTTTCGGTATCCAGGACGAAATTGCGACCAAGGTCGGGAACTCGCTGTCCAATTCCCTGCTCGGCGCGCGCAAGCGGGACATAGAAGGTGTTGCGACAAAAAACGTCAGTGCATATGACCTGTACCTGCAAGCACTGGCTGAACTTGCGAAAGGATCGTATGGCTCGTTGCAGGCAGCCGAAGGCCTGCTCAAGGATGCCTTGTCCAAGGATCCTGAATTCCTCGATGCAAAAACCGAACTCGCGCGCAACTACCTGGATCAATTGCTTACCGGACTCGCCAGCATTGATGAGGCTGTGCCCGCGGTCGAAGCCCTCGCAGGGCAAGTACTTGCGAAAAGACCGGGTGATGCCCGGACCACGGCGACACTGATCTGGGCCAGGGACTATCGATCGTTTTTCGCCGGAGATCTCGGTGTCATCGAGTCCAGTGTCGACTCGCTTCGCGAGCTCGCCATAGCCGAGCCGGGAGAGCTGGAGCCCAAATTGGTTCACGCCCGGTATCTTTCCTTTCTGCGCCGGGACGAAGAAGCATTGGTGCAACTCCAGGAGGCGCGCGAACTGGATCCGCTGAACCCGGAAATCTATTACGACATAGGCTTTGTCAACAATCGGAGCCGGGACTTCGTGGCCGCGCGTGCCGCGTTGTTGCGCTCCCTTGAACTCGAACCCACACAACCGAACGTTCATGGCATGCTCGCCGATATTGCGCGCGCGACCGGCGACGGAGTCGATGCCCTCAGGCAGGACCTGATGGCTATGAAAGTCGATCCGGAAGACCACGAGATACCGGCACTTGTTGCGCAGTACCTGTACCAGCTCCGCCTGATCGAGGAAGGTGATCGCTTTCGCGCGCGCGTCAATGCAATTGCAGCAACATCGGAAATCGCACGGCAGACAGAATTGTTTCGCAGCATCAATGCCGACGAGGAAGACACCAGTCTTGCGCTGGCCCGGCGTATTGTCGAGGAGGATATCGGCAACCGGCAAGGAGGCTGGATCTCGGCGGCGGAGTACCTGCTCTGGACGGAAACGCGACGCGGCAACGCTAATGACGTGCTCGACTACTTCGATTCACAGGTGCCGGGCTTCTCGGACTTCGACGCGCCGTCGATTCCACAGAAAGCACTTGCGGCACGTACCCGGGCCCTTGGCGCCTGGCGCGAAACGAAATCGCCTGAAGAGTTGATGCAGCTCGTCGGAAAAGCCTACGCACCTTTCGAAAAATCGGGATTCTCCTTTGCTGATGCGCCGATGGCGCACGTTTCAGTACTGGCACTGAGCGGAGATACCGACACGGCCATCGAAATTGCGTTGTCGGACTTGTTTACGCGGGCAGTTACCGAATTCGGTGGCTGGCGGCGTTTTTTCCGGCAACCGCATCTCGCCGGCGTGATCGCCGATCCGCGCGTACAGACTGAAATGGCGCGCTGGGAAGAGGAAGAAGCCGGGCTCCGCGAGGAGTTGCGCGC
>CAYXKM010000281.1:0-15758 GCA_964465665.1 uncultured Woeseiaceae bacterium | reverse complement strand
GAGGACACCGGGGCGCGGACCGGTGCGCGCCGCGTCGTAAGCGAGGTAACCTTTCAGTTCAGTGCCACCCGTTTCGTAGCGGATTTCTTCGCCGACAATTCTGGCTACGCCGGACAGGTCCGCATTTTCCGTTGCCGCCGGTGCGCTCTCCGGCGACGTCTCAACCGACGATTCCTGCGATTTGCCACAGGATCCCAGGGCTACGGCGATCGCGATCAGAAGGTAGCGATTGAATATGAACATGTTGCAACTCCGTCGGAAATTTCCCGCTGGCCGAATCTCCCGCCAGTTTAGCAATTTACCGCCGCGGCCACAGCCCGTGGCCGCAAGGCCGTGGAACCGTGCCGGCTGGGCATAATCGAATACCGTCACCGCATTCCCTCTTTCACCTATAATCCGCCCCCATGCAACGCTTCATCGCCGAACTCAAACGACGCAATGTTTTTCGTGTTGCGACCGCCTACGCACTGGTAGCGTGGATCATTATCGAAGCCGGCTCGGTACTCTTGCCGACGTTTGGCGCTTCCGAGCGATTCTTCCAGGTGTATGTCGTCGCCGTCATCGGCGGATTCGTGGTCTCCGTCGTGTTCGCATGGGTATTCGAGCTGACTCCGGATGGCGTACGTCTCGACAGGAACGTGGACCGGGCTGCGCCGGTCGATCCCGCTGCACGGCAGAAAATGAACTATGCCATCATCGCGCTGCTCGTCATCGCATTGGCTGTCTCGATCACGTTCAACGTAACCGGCATACGCAGCGACGAGGCCGCAACTGGCGCTGCCGGGCGCTCGATCGCAGTGTTGCCGTTCACCAGTCGCAGCGAGAATCCGGAGAATCGGCTGTTCGCCGACGGTATCCACGATGACCTGCTGACCAAGCTTGCCAATATCAAGGCGCTGAAAGTCACCTCACGTACATCTGTGATGGGCTACAGGGACCAGAACCGAAACCTTCGCGAAATCGCCGCGGAACTCAACGTCGATACCATACTCGAGGGAGCGGTACAGCGGGTCGGCGACAATGTTCGTATCAATTTGCAATTGATAGATGCGCGAAGCGATGAACACCTCTGGGCTCAGACCTACGACCGGCCGCTGACGATTCAGAATATATTCTCCATTCAGAGTGAAGTATCCGAGGCGGTGGCCAACGCCCTGCAAGCGACATTGTCGCCGGACGAACAAGTGCGCATGGCCGTGGTGCCTACACGAGACTTGCGTGCATACCGCCTTTTCACCGTGGCGAAGAGCAACCTTTATGAACGCCGTCTGGAAACCATCCGCACGGCGCGGAATCAGTTCCAGGAAGCGATCGCCCTGGATCCGAACTATGCCGACGCGCATGCGGGCCTGGCCGAAAGTACGTTGTTGCTGCTGATCAATCACCAGGATCTCCCGGAGACCGAAGCGATTGCAATGGCGCAGGCCAGCATCGATCGTGCTCTCGAATTGGACCCGAACCTGGCCGACGCCTACGCCATACTCGGCCTGTTGAAATCAACTATCTGGGGCGACACGCGCCTCGGACCCGAAAACATCGAAGCTGAAACTGCATTTCGTCGCGCCATCGCACTGAATGCGAATCACGTCAGTGCGTACATGTGGTTCGCTTCTTTGCGCGACGGTGAGGAACGTCTGGACGAGGCCATCGAGTTATACCAGAGGTCCATGGAACTCGACCCTCTGGCGCGCATACCGTACTCGAACCTGCCGATGATCTACGCCAAGAGAGGCCAGTCCGAAGAAGCACTGCAACTGTGGCTGGAAGCGATCCGGATTCACAGCGATTGGCCGACAGTCTTCGAGTACATCGCGGTGCAACTCTGGGGCCTCGGGCGGCTCGACGAGGCTTATGCCTGGCATCAGAAAGCCATCGAGGTCGGCAACGACGCGACCACTGGCCACAATATGAATATCGGCCTCCTGATCGAGCTCGGCGAGTTCGAGAGAGCCCGTGCGGCGGTGGATTCGATCCCGCCGTCGCATCCATTTTACGGACTGGCAGACGCATTCAGAATGTTGCTGGACGCGCGATATGCCGAATCACACCAGGAGTTTGTCAAAGCCCTGGAAAAGGGCGACATTCCGGCAAAGTTCGTCAATATCCTGGCAGCCGACACCGCCCTGCTCGCCGGCGATTTCAGCTCGGCCAGGAAGTACACGCTGGAGTCCAGTCCGATACTCGGCAGCGATGCCAGGATAACCATTGATCGCAACACCGCTCGAGATGCCGTGAAACTGGCTTATATCGAACAACGCGAAGGTCATAAAGACAAAGCTGTCGAACTGTTGAATGCCTCGCTCCAGGCGCTTCGAGATCTGCCCCGCGTCGGCACTTTCGGATTTGGAATCCGCGATGTGCAGATCTATGCATTGCTCGGGCGCACAGAAGATGCACTGACTGCGCTTCGCGATGCGCTGGACCAGGGCTACCGCGGTTCGATTTTCTTCGACGGCTGGTTGCTTGAAATGGATCCTTACCTTGACAGCATCCGCAAGGATCCGCGATTCGGGTTGATGGCCGACGAGTTGCAGCATTACCTCGAGCAGATGCGCGAGAGCCTCATGCAGGCTGAAAAAGCTGAAGACCTCGAAAGCCTGCGGGCGCGGGTCCGGAAGATCTGAATTGACTGACCGGCGGAGCACAGCACTGTGACCTGTTACGGCACCACCCGTTTGCGCAGCGGCTTTCCTTTGTCCTGCACTGTGATTGCCTGTCTGTTCGCCGGCGGCTGCGACACCGCGCCGCCATTGCCGGCCGATCGCGTCTACCTGAACGGTGCGGTTTATACCTTTGACGACGAGCGACGCAAGGTCGAGGCCGTTGCCATTCTCGACGGCGTGGTCATTTTCGCCGGCTCATCGACGGCCGCCGCGAGATTCATCGACGAACAGACCGACGTCACCGATCTGCAGCAGCGCATGCTGATGCCGGGTTTTCACGATGCGCATGCGCATGTGCTCGCAGCCGGGCTCGCAAAAGCGGGCTGCAACCTCGAGGACGAACGCGATCACGACGTCATTCGGGAGATACTCGAAGCCTGTGCCGGCAGCGGCGACGTCAGTCCCGACGAATGGGTAACCGGCTCGCGCTGGCCGCTTGCGGCTTTCCCGGACGGGCGGCCGCCTAAGGCATGGCTGGACGAGATCTTTGCCGGCAGGCCGGCCTATTTCGTGGATTCCTTCGCGCACAGTGCCTGGGTCAGCTCGCGTGCGCTGCAAATGGCCGGCATCGACGCCGACACGCCCGACCCCGATCAAGGCATCATCGAGCGTGATGCCGTCAGCGGCGATCCGGTCGGCGTGCTCAGGGATTCGGCCATGGACCTCGTTGCCCGACTCCTCCCCGAGCCCACCGCATCCGAACTGGCGACGGCACTGAAAACGGCCCTGGTCGATGTGCGGCGACTCGGCATAACCGCTTACATCGAGCCCGGACTTTCGGAACGGCACCTCGAGGCTTACACGGATGCGGATCGGTCAGGAAAACTTACGGCGCGCGTGCTCGCATCGCTGTCGCCGATTGCCTGGGACGCCGGAAAATTCGGTGACGAGGTTTATGAACTCGTCGCCAAACGAGCGTCGTACAAGGGCAGATACCTGAATACCGATTCCGTCAAGGTGTACATCGACGGCGTTATCGAAACCCGCACCTCGTACATGTTGCAATCGTACACCGGCGGCGGCAACTTCCCGCCTTTCTATGCGAAGGCCGAACTTTTCCCGCTCTACCAGAAGCTCGATGCGATGGGATTGCAGATCCACACGCATGCCATCGGCGATGCCGCAATTCGCCTGGCGCTGGACGCGTACGAACATGCTAGGCAGCAAAACGGGCCCGCTGACAACCGCCACCAGATCGTGCACCTCCAGTTGATCGACACTGCGGACATCCCGCGCTTCGGCGAACTCGGGGTCGCGGCCAATTTTCAGTGCCTGTGGTGCTACCCGGACGATTACATCGACGTCGCAGTCGACATTGTCGGCGCCGAACGTGTCAGTCGTTTCTATCCGGTAGCCAGCGTTGCAAAAAGCGGAGGACTGATCGTCGGCGGCAGCGACTGGGATGTCTCGTCCCTGAATCCGCTGGATGCGATCGAAACGGCTGTCACCCGGCAAAACCCCTATGACGACAGCGGCCCGGTGCTCGGATCCGGAGAGAACATCGACCTGCAGGCGGCCCTGGACATGTACACGCGAAATGCCGCGCGCGTCATGCGGCTCGATACGCAGAGCGGTTCCATCGAGGTCGGCAAACGTGCCGACCTCATTGTTCTCGACCGCGACCTGTTCGGTATCCGGATCCATGAAGTGAACCAGGCGCGCATCCTGCAGACCCTGCTCGACGGAGTCGAGGTTTACACCGACCGTTCATTCTGAGCATTGCGGACAGATCATCTGCATCGTATGCAGTGAACCCGGTCTGTGCCGTGCGCAGACAGCAGCGAATCTCTATACTGGCGGAGAACCGCTTTGGGTCAGACGAGAAGAGGAAGAGACATGAATTTTTGCCGAAAACCTTCCGCAGTGCTTGCGTTGTTACTGGCGGGATGCGGTTCCGCGGACAAGGACACGCCAGTGAGCGACAATGCCGCACTCGCCCGGGAGATCGCCCGCACTTCGATAATCGTTGATGGCCATGTCGATGTCCCGGATCGAATTGCGCTGGAGTGGGATGATGTGACCCGGACAACCGAGGGTGGCGACTACGACTATCCGCGCGCGGTGGCTGGCGGGCTGAACGCACCGTTCATGTCAATTTACACAGCGGGTGAACTCGAAGCCGAGGGACAATCGAAAGCGGCAGCAGAGCATCTGATCGACCTGGTCGAGAAAATCGTAGCGACGGCGCCGGAGAAACACGCCATTGCACGCTCGCCCGCCGATATCGAGACACATTTCGCCAACGGAATTATCTCCCTGCCACTGGGTATGGAGAACGGCTCGCCGATCCATGGCGATCTTGCCAATCTCAAGCATTTTTACGATCGCGGCATTCGCTATGTAACCCTGGCACACGGCCTGTCGAATCACATATCGGATTCGTCCTATGACACGAACCGGCAGTGGGGCGGTTTAAGCGAATTCGGCGTCGAAGTGGTTCGCGAGATGAACCGGCTCGGCATCATGGTGGATGTCAGCCATATTTCCGACGATGCCGTCCTCGATGTCCTCGAAGTCACCGCAGCGCCGGTGATCGCCTCCCATTCGTCGGCGCGCCACTTCACGCCGGGCTGGGAGAGAAACATGTCCGACGAACTGATCGTCCGGCTGGCGGAGAACGGTGGCATCGTCATGATCAATTTCGGCTCAATGTTTATCAGCAAAGCAGCCTGGGAATACAGCACTGCCCGTCGCGAGGCGTACAAGCAGTATCGCGAGGCGAACGGGCTGGAAGCGAGCGACGAATTGGAGAAGTCCTTTGTCTCGACCTATGCCGCAGAGCACGGGGACTACCCCTATGCCACCCTGGACCAGGTGCTGGACCATTTCGATCACGTGGTGAAACTGACCAGCGTCGACAACGTCGGCATCGGCTCCGATTACGACGGTGTCGGCGACAGCTTGCCGACAGGCCTGAAAGACGTGTCGACGTATCCGAACCTGATCGAGGGCTTGCTGGATCGCGACTACAGCGTGGAAGAGATACGCCGGATCCTCGGCGGGAACCTGCTTCGCGTCTGGCGGGAAGTCGAAGCAGTAGCCGAGCGAAGCTGACAGCGCGAACTATGACGAGGGCTTTACCATGCTGAACCATTGCCGCCCGAAATTGAAGTCATTACTGCCGTTCCTGTTGCTGCTCTGCGCCTGCAGTCCGCGGGAAACGGACTACGATGTGATCCTGCGTGGCGGCACGGTTTACGACGGTCTCGGAAACGATCCCGTGATTGCCGACATCGCAATATCCGGCGACACGATCGCGGCCATCGGCGACCTGCGCGAGTCCACTGCGAAAGAGGTGTACGACGTGCGCGGCAAGGCCGTCGCCCCCGGTTTCATCAACATGCTGTCCTGGGCAACCGAATCGCTGATCGAAGACGGCCGGGGCATGAGCGACATCCTGCAGGGCGTCACCCTGGAAGTCATGGGCGAAGGCTTTTCGATGGGACCGCTGAATGCGGGAATGAAACAGGAAGCGCAGGCACGCCAGGGCGACATCCAGTACGAGATTGCATGGACGACGCTCGGTGAATACCTCGATTACCTGGTCGCGAGGGGCGTTTCGCCGAACGTTGCATCCTATGTCGGGGCAACGACGGTACGCGTCCACGAGATCGGCTACGACGACCGGGCGCCGACGCCGGAAGAACTGGGCCGTATGCAGGAACTGGTGCGAGAAGCCATGCGCGAAGGCGCACTCGGTGTCGGATCGTCACTGATCTATGCGCCCGCGAGCTTTGCGAGTACGGAAGAACTCATCGCACTGGTCAAAGCCGCCGCCGACTACGGCGGCGCCTACATTTCACACATCCGCTCCGAGGGCAATCGACTCGAGGAAGGCATACAGGAACTCATCAAGATCGCCAGCGTAACCGGGGTGCCTGCGGAGATTTATCACCTCAAGGCGGCGGGCAAACAGAACTGGCACAAGATGGACAGCGTTTTTCGCCTGATCGAGGATGCGCAGGAAGCCGGGCTCCCGATTACCGCAGACATGTATACCTATCCTGCCGGCGCGACCGGTCTCGATGCATCGATGCCGCTGTGGGTGCAGGAAGGTGGACACGACAAGTGGGTGGAGCGGCTGCGCGATCCGCAAGTTCGCGAGCGCGTGGTCAGGGAGATGCAACAGCCCACCGATGAATGGGAGAACTTTTTCGTCCAGGCAGGACCGGAGAACATGATCCTGCTCGAGTTCAGGAACGCAGAATTGAAGCCATTGACCGGCAAGACCCTGCTCGAAGTTGCGGAAGTGCGCGGTACCACGCCGGCGGAGACCGCGATTGACTTAGTCATCGAGGACGACAGCCGGGTCGGTACTGCCTACGTGCTCATGTCCGAAGACAACGTCCGCAAGGCCGTGGGCAAACCCTGGGTCAGCTTCGGCTCCGATGCAGCCGCAATTGCCAACGAAGATGCGTTCCTGTTGAGCAATCCGCATCCGCGCGCTTATGGCACCTTTGCGCGGGTCCTCGGGAAGTACTCGCGCGACGAGGACGTCATGCCGTTGCAGGATGCCATTCGTCGCCTGACCTCGCTGCCCGCGTACAACATCGGTATCCGGCAACGCGGCCAACTGAGCGTTGGTTATTTTGCGGACGTCGTGGTGTTCGATCCCGCAGACATCGCCGATCACGCGACGTTCGAAGACCCGCATCGCTATGCCAGCGGCATGGATCACGTATTCGTCAACGGCACCCACGTGCTGAAATGGGGCGAACACACGGGCGCAATGCCCGGGCGCGTGGTGCGGGGACCGGGCTGGAGCGGCTGGCCAGAGAACAGTGCACAGAATAGCGACGAGGAGCCGTTGTAAGGCTCAAACGGCGCGTCTGCCGGACCTTCAGAACGAGAACGGCCGGGGATCGCGCATGTCAGCGGGAAAGTAGCGCATGCGCAGCTTGTGTTGTTTCACCGGCGGAAACTCCTCCAGGATGATGCGTCGCGAGTGATTCTCGGCAATGAGCACCTTGTCGTCCGCGATCTTTTGCAGAGCCCGGGCATCCTGCAACGCGTCCCGCGCCTCCTGGAGGTAACTTGGCCTGACGGTCTCACGGGTTTTCATGAGCTTGTCCAGCCGTGCTTCTGCCCCTTCGGTTGCATCCGCTGCCCGGGCCGCCGCCTGCCTTTGTTCCTGCATGCGGGCAAGTGCACGGCGCAGCTGACCCGACGGGGAACGCTGCCACAGCAACACAGCGATATTCAGGGTAACTGCAACGAGCAATACCGTTGCAGCAACGAGTCCCCAGTGACGCAGCAGAATTTCGCTTTCCATGGGCCTCAATCTACCAGCTTCGGCTGACCGCAAATCGTGCAGAGGTCGCAGATTTGGCCACTGGCGCTTTGGCCGCGCGATCGCGCAGCTGCGCGGCATTCGTTATGCTTTGCCGCATCCTCCCCATGAGCCGACGACGACCATGTTGAAGCCGATTTTTGTATCCATCCTGCTGGCCGGTCTGGCAATACCCGCGGGCGCACAGAATCAAAGCTCGTACTACACCGCTGATTACCAGGAGCAGGCTCTGGAGATCTTCCGGGACATCATTGCAATCCGGTCGGCCGCGGGCCATCAAAAGGTTCCGGAACTCGCCGAATACCTGGCGCAACAGTTCCGGTCCGGCGGGTTCGACCAGGACGACGTGCATGTATTGCCACTGACACTGTCCACCGGCGAAGAAACCGCATCGCTGGTGGTTCAGTACCGCGGCGACAATTCGTCGGGGCGGAAACCCGTTCTGCTGATAGCCCACATGGATATCGTCGACGCTCTTCCCGAAGACTGGGAACGCGATCCGTTCACGCTCATCGAGGAAGACGGATACTTCTTTGGCCGTGGCACGGCCGACAACAAGATGGGCGTTACCATGCTCACCACCACGTTTCTGCGACTGAAAGCCGAGGGTTTCACGCCGACGCGCGATCTCGTCATCGCGTTTACCGGCGACGAAGAGACACTCATGGAATCCATTCGCGACCTGGTGACCACGCATCGCGAACTGACCGATGCCGAGTACGTCCTCAATTCCGATGGCGGCGGCGGTGTACTGAATACGGACCTTCACGCCAAAGCCTATTACCTGCAAGCGGCGGAAAAAAACTATGCCAGTTTTAACCTGACCATCCGCAATCCCGGCGGACACAGCTCCATGCCACGCAAGGACAACGCCATCTACGAACTGGCAAAGGTACTGGGAAATATCGAAGCGCATCAGTTTCCGGTACAGACGAACGAGGTCACCCGCGCCTACTTCGCAACCATGGCAACGATGACACCCGGTGAGGACGGCGCAGCGATGCGTCGCTTCGCCGAGGATCCCGAGGATCATCAGGCGATCGATGCGATCAGCCGGGACCCGGCGAAGGTAGGTCTCATCCGGACTACGTGCGTCGCCACGATGTTATCCGCAGGTCATGCGGAGAACGCACTGCCGCAATCGGCGACGGCAACGGTCAACTGCAGGATATTTCCCGGCGTGGCGCCGGACCTTGTGAGGGACGAACTGCTGGCAGTCGCGAACAACCCGGCACTGGAGATCAGGTACCTCGACATCGCGCGTGCGGGCCCGGCATCGGAACTGAACGAGGAAGTCACCAGTGCCGTAACCACAGCAGTACACGCACGTTATCCCGGTATACCGATCATTCCGTACATGGCGCCTTACGCCACGGACGGCCGGGAGACACGTATTGCCGGCATGCCGACTTACGGTATCGCCGGGCTGTTCTCGCGCGAGGAAGACGAGTTTGCGCACGGACTGAACGAACGGGTTCAGGTGCGCGAATTCTACGGTGCCCTGGAACACTGGCATCGCATCCTGAAAACCCTCGCGGGTCGCTGAAGCGCTACCTCACACGACGCGAGTCGCAGATCCTTCAGTTGTTCCGGTCTGTGACGTCGGCCGGATCGGTAATCGCGGCCGAGGGCGGCCACGCTGAGTCGAACGGAAATGGACGCACGTTGGTGTTGAAGGTCAGATAACGGATGATCTGATAAGTATAACTTGCCAGCGACTGGCCGAGCGCACGCAGAGACTCATTGATAGTACCGTTGAACAACAGCCAGAAGAACTGCACCACGACGACAGCGCTCAGCACCACCCGTGAGACGAAATACAGGCAGACGAATATCAGCATGAAAAACAGCCGCAGCCACGTCGCTTTCGATTTGACGTTTTGTTCCAGCGTGCTGCTTCCGCCGTCATCGTCAGTGTCATCACCCGTGACGTCGCCCGGTGCATGATCGCGTGGTTGAATTCCTTCGGTCATCGTGGAACCTCGCCGTGAATCCGCCAGTCCGCCACATCATACCGCGGATTCGGCAGGCCGGGAGCGAATCCCGATAACCGCAATCCATTCGTCAGGGGTGGGACAGCTCAGTCAGCCGGCGGTCCAATGGCGCAAAACGGCAAGAAGCAGCACAGCCAGCAACAGCGACATCAGCAGGCGCGGCATGCCGCTGCCGGACTCGCTCATTGGCCCCCGGGGATTCTGCTCGGCGATCTGCCGTGCCGCGCGCTCGACCACCACTTTGGCATGAGCCAGTCCGACACCCGTCCGTTCGCGTACGATCTTGATCGCCTCGATTTTGCGACCTTGCTCAATCGCGTACAGGGCTTCAGCCGGCAATTCCGCATCCGAGAGGATGATTTCGGTCTTCGCTTCCGGGTATTTCGCTGACTTTTGCATGCGCATGACTCTAGCGAGTACGGCCGCCGGCAACTCCAAAGCAGGTCTCATTTCGGGAAATTTAGCGACTGATCGATCTTGGCGACACGTACATCGTTATCGCCGCTTGAACGACCTCCTGGCCGGCATGGTCGAAAACATGCACGTTCACGATCACATCCTGGGGTTCACCCGGAGAAACAGCCGGCATTGCGGCCTTTGCAACCACACCACTGTTCGCTTTGGCGAGGTAACGGATCGTCATTCCACGCGGAATCCAGCGCATGCCGGCATCCAGCAAAGCCTCCATCATGGTACCGGCAGCGACTTCGCACAGATTGGCCATGGCAATAGCATGCACGGTGCCGATATGGTTGGTGACCGCGCGGCGCTTGCGCATGCGGACTTCCACCCTGCCCTCGCCGAGGTGCTCGAACAATGGCCGGATGGATGCGAAGTACGGCGCACGCCAGCAAACGAGGCGCGAAAAAATCCAGCGCCCGGCGGCATGCCCCTTGAGTTTGTTCCATGCCTCAATAGCGCGCGGCATGCCGATACCCCGGTTTTCGTTGACAACTTGCTATTTCTTTATTCATGGCGCGGATTTGCCGCCGGCGGAACTCGCACGGCAGTGCTCGAGCAGTCCTTCGATTCTTTTCTGGAATTCGCCGCCCGTGCCCAGCGATTTCGCCTCAAAGCCCAATTCCGATTTCATGCACCATGCTATCCCATACTCCTCGCCGCGCAACAGCAGGCCGTAATACACACCCTGCGCGAAGCCTTCGTAGTAGTCGTCGTCAAACGGCAATGATGCGTCGCCCTCGACAGTGCTGTCCTGCGCGACGGCAGACATGCACAAAAACAACGCGCAGGCCAGCAACGGAATTCGATTCATATCTGCGTCCTCCGATCGGATCGTGGGCACCATCGTGCGCACCATTGCGGGCGCCATCGCCGGCATTATTGCCGGCACTATTGCCGGCACTATTGCCGGCCAGACTCGCGGTATAGTGCGGAACTTCGATGCCTCGTAGCAATAATCGGAGTCGACAATGAGAATCCTGTCCGTCCCCTTCCTGGCACTGGTGCTGTTGATGTCCGCCTGTGGCCTCACCGACAAAGAGTCGGCCGATCCTGCCCCCTATGACAGCCGTTACCGGCCGTTGCCCTCCGGGGCTACACTGCTGCAAGGCGCCACCATCCTGACGGGAACGGGTGAGCGCCTCGAGAACGCCGACCTGGTATTGCGCGATGGACGTATCGAAGCGATCGGCAGCGGCCTCGATGCTGCGGGTCTCAACGTCGTCGATGCATCGGGACTTTGGATAACACCGGGGATCATCGATGTGCATTCACACTTAGGGGTTTATCCGTCGCCATCGATCGTTGCGCATGCGGACGGCAACGAGTGGACGGCGCCGAATACTGCCGAAGTCTGGGCCGAGCACAGTGTATGGCCGCAGGACCCCGGCTTTGTTACCGCATTGGCCGGTGGCGTTACCTCGCTGCAGATTTTGCCGGGCTCGGCGAATCTCATCGGCGGGCGTTCGGTTACGGTCAAGAATGTTCCGGGCCGGACCGTTCAGGAGATGAAATTTCCAGGGGCTCCGTACGGGCTGAAAATGGCCTGCGGGGAAAATCCGAAGCGCGTTTACGGCGGGCGGATGATGGCGCCGTCAACGCGGATGGGCAACGTCGCCGGCTACCGCTCGGCATGGATAGCGGCGGCGGATTACCGGGACAAACTGGCCAAGGCTTCGAAAAAACAGGGCGAAGCGCCGCTGCGCGATCTCAAACTGGAAACGCTCGCCGGCGTGCTGGATGGCGAGATCCTGGTGCACAATCATTGTTACCGCGCCGATGAAATGGCCGTGATGATCGACATCGCCAGGGAGTTCGGCTATCGCATCGCGGCATTTCACCATGCGGTCGAAGCCTACAAAATTCCGGACCTGCTGGCCGCGGACGACATCTGTGCCGCCGTCTGGGCAGACTGGTGGGGCTTCAAGATAGAGGCATTCGACGGCATACGCGAAAATGCGGCGCTCATCGACCGCGCCGGAGCCTGCGCCGTCATCCACTCCGACGACGACCAGGGAATTCAGCGGCTGAACCAGGAGGCGGCCAAAGTCATCGGCGCGGCGGCCAGGGTCGGCGTCGATATTCCTCCGGAAAGGGCCATACGCTGGATCACCGCCAACGCCGCGAAAATGCTCGGCATCCACGAAGTAACCGGGACACTTGAAGCGGGAAAAATGGCCGACGTGACGTTGTGGGACGGCAACCCGTTCAGCGTCTACAGCAAAGCGCAGCAGGTGTATATCGACGGCGCACTGATATACGACCGCAACAATCCTGCATCGAACCCCGTCACCGATTTCAGCCTTGGCACTGCCGCCCTTGCCGGAGGTGCACAATGAGCGCGCGCATCGCTTTGCAGATGGCACTGCTCGCCTTCCCGTTTGCACCGGCGTTCGCGGAAACCATCGCCATCACCGGTGCCCGCATCCATACGATGGCTGCACAGGGTACGCTCGAGAACGCGACGGTTGTCATGCAGGACGGGCGCATCGTCGCCGTGGGTGCGGATGTCGTCATTCCCGACGCGGCGACACGCATCGACGCCAGCGGGAAAATCATTACGCCGGGAATCCTCTCGCCTTTCGGCCAGCTCGGCCTGGTCGAAGTCGATGCTGTGGCCGGTACCGTAGACGCGGTGCAGCGAGGTACGCAGTACTCCGCGAGCTTCGATGTCGCCGAGGCCTACAATCCCCGCTCGACCCTGGTGGCCGTCAATCGCAGTGAAGGCATCACCGGCGCATTGATTGCGCCAAGGCCCTCGGCGCCGGACGAATTCGGCAACGTGAGCAGCGTATTCTCCGGCCTGGCCTCGTTCGTCAGCCTGCAACCGGGGCCCGATTTCCTGGTGCGCCGCGGCGCGGCGCTGCTGGTCAATCTCGGTGAAGCTGGCAGCGACCTTGCGGGCGGTTCACGCGCGGCCGCGTTGCAGATGCTGCGCAGCGCGATTGCCGATGCCAGGGACTACCGCGAGAACCGGGCGGCCTGGGCGCGCGGCGAGCGGCGGGCTTATTCGCTCAGCGGTACCGATCTCGAAGCACTGCAGGCGGTGCTCGACGGCACGGTGCCGCTCATCGTCCGCGTCAATCGTGCCAGTGACATCAGCGTTCTGCTCGATCTCGCCGGGGAATACTCGGTCCGCTTGATCCTGCTCGGTGCGGCCGAGGCATGGATGGTCGCCAAGGAGCTGGCGGCAGCCGACGTGCCGGTCATCCTGGACACGACCAACAATCTGCCGGGCAGCTTCGATCAGCTCAATGCGCGACTCGAAGCAGCCGCCATACTCTCCGCTGCGGGTGTGCGCCTGACGTTTGGCGGTGAAAACTCCAGCCAGACACATAATGCGCGCAACATTACCCAGGCCGCCGGTATCGCCGTCGCCAACGGTATGAACCGGGAATCGGCCTTGCGTGCGATCACGCATACCCCGGCGGACATTTTCGGCATCGCGGAGGACTTTGGCAGCCTCGAGGCCGGCAAGGCCGCCGACCTGATCGTCTGGCCCGCGGACCCGTTGGAACTGACGAGCTTCCCGGAGTCGGTATTCATCGCCGGCCAAGCGGTCAGCCTCGAGAACCGGCAGACCTTGCTTCGCGACCGCTACCTCGATCCGGACTCCGAAAAGCCCCCCGCTTTTCGCCGCTGACCGGAGCGACCGCAAACGCTGCCCGTTTTGGGGGTCGCCTCAGGCGCTGGTGAAGTACCTGACCAGCAGACGCATGGCGTAGGTATCAAAACGGCAGTAATCCAGCAACTGCCGTTCGAGTTCGGCCTTGCGTGGCGCCGGCGTGGCCGGATCTATGGCCTCTAAATAACCTTCAGAAGCCTGCGTACCTTCCTGAATTCCAACGAGTTCCTTGTATCCGCTCTCTGGGCTTATCGTCGGCAGAACAGCTTTCAGGGACCAGGAACCGGCCATGGCCGGATGGTAATAGTTGCGCTCGGCTACCGGTTTGAGATCCACCAGCCGATCGATGATCGCGACCAGCGCCGGCGCAAGATCCGGAAAGCGTGCCTTGAGCCCATCGATAACCGTCCGTTCGTACGTGGAATACATGAGGACTGCACCGCTTTTGCCGAGCACGCGGATCAGTGACACGGCCACGAGGCGCATCGGAGCCTCGCCGCTCAGATCCAGGAATTCGGCGTGCCGGACGTCTCCCTCCTGCGCCTCGTAGTGGCAGGACCACTGGAACGGCAGGACTTCGTACGGGCGAGTGCCCGGCCAGCGCGGTACCGGCGGCGCTATGGTCTCGAAATCAAGATAATAACGCGGGTAGCCGAGGGATAAGGCGAACTGGCGCGCACCCGGCTCGAGTTCCGGAACTCCGGTGCGGGAAACCCGCTGCACCCGTTGCTGTCGCTCGGTGAGCTGGCTTTCCGGCACTTCGCGCAGGTCCGTTACGCCAAGCCGTATCCATTCGCCGAGTTTCGACCTGGATGCACGGGGCAGGGTTTGCACCGGGAACTCGCCTTTGGGCCAGCAATAGCTCAGGAACGGGCACTCGTAGGGCGTGTTGCATTGCTTGCCAACGGCAATGGCCGGCTCGCTGCCCGCCAGCGTTGCGCGTGCGATCCGCAGCAATGGCGGTACTTCCGCGCCGAGCTCAATAACCTCTGCGCTGACATCGACCTCGTGCAGCAAGCCCTGGTAATTCTGATCGCCCCGGTAGACAAACGCGTTGTCGACGTGCGCCAGATGTATCCTGTTCGCCCGGTGACCGAGGCCGCGAAAAACCCAGGCCTGCAGTGCCGTATCGAAAAAATGATCGTCCTTTACCGATGTCGAGGACTTCACTTCGATGATGCGCCAGCTGTCGCCGTCCGGCAGCAGCACGTCGATGCGTACGAGGACGCCTCCGTAGGCGAAGGTTGCTTCGAAGATCGGTACTTTTGGATGTTCGCCCAGCAATCGAGTCGTTTTCCCCATTGCATGCTGAAGACCACCCTCATAAGGAATGAGCACGGCCTTCGGCGCTGCGTATATTTTCCTCGCGACCTCACCGACCGCTTGACCCGCTGCGAAAGCGGCGCGCGTTTCGGCGGGAACAACCTGCAACTCCGGCTTGTGCACTTCGAGCCAGAGCCGCTTCTGGCACTGGTGTGCCGACATCAGTCGTGATTTCGACAGGTAGCTGACGTTGTTGCCCATGGTGGCCCGGAGATGAGTACGCCTGCCGACTGGACAAGCCGCAGCGGCGTTGCGAGACTAGGGTACCGCGATCCGCTGTGCACGAGCCACGATCCAGAGGGCAATCTGCACGGATCATCCGCAATGAGGATTCATCGATGCGCCGTTACCTCACCGGGAGTCTGATGCTACTCGCCTTCGCATTGCCTGCCCATGCGCAGTAC
>CAYXKM010000280.1:0-6359 GCA_964465665.1 uncultured Woeseiaceae bacterium | reverse complement strand
GGACGGCGAGCTCACCGCCACCCCCTCGAAATTGCCGGCCGCTGATTTTCACCTGGCTGACTATTCCCTGTACCGCGTGCATGCCGATAGCTGGGGAGGTTACGTGTTCGTCAACCTGTCACAGGAACCCGGGGAGTCACTTGCGGATTTCCTCGGAGAGGAAGCCCGTTTGCTGCGACGCTGGCCGCTTGCCGACATGAAATCGGTCCAGCAGGACCGGCGCACACTGGCCTGCAACTGGAAAGTATTCTGGGAAAACTATTCGGAGTGCTATCACTGCCCGCGGGTGCATCCGGAACTGTGCAAACTGGTTCCGCTCTATCGACAGGCGGTATTGAGCTACGCCGATACACCGGGCTGGCAGCCGGAGCAGCCGGGCGACGACGGTCGGCCGCGCGTTGCGCCGGGCCTGCGCACATGGACAATGGACGGCCAGACGCGGTTGCCGGTACTTCCGGGCCTGAGCGAATCCGATATTGCCAGCGGTGTGACTTTTGCGTCTTTCACCGGCAGCATGTTCGTAGTCGCCCACCCCGACTACGTTCGCAGTGTGTGCGTGCTGCCGCGTGGGCCGGAGGCGATCGAGCTGATCATCGACTGGTTGTTGCTGCCGGACACCGCAGACACCTGCGGTGGCGATTTCGACCGCTTGTTCGCCGTAGGGCGCCTGTTGCTCGAACAGGACGGGCGGGTGTGCGAGCTGAACCAGCAGGGTCTCAGGAGCCGCCGCCATCAGCATGGCATACTCGTTCCGCAGGAGTATGCCCTTTGGGATTTCCACCAGTGGCTGAGGGGCAGGTTAAGTCAGAGAGAGCGCGGGCACTGAAGCGCGCCGCACCGACCAGGGGGATAGCATGTTCTTGAAACGGTTGCCGGTACGGCCGGCGGTGTACCTGCTGTTATGGGTATTGGTTGCCTGCCAGAGCCAAAGCGGCGACGCCGGGCATGCGAGGCTCGAGGCCCGCGCACAGAATGTCACGATCATTCGCGACGACTTCGGCGTGCCGCATATTTATGCGAAGTCCGATGCCGATGCCGTTTTCGGCATGTTGTACGCACAAAGTGAAGACGACTTCCATCGCGTCGAACAAAACTACATCTGGGCGACCGGAAGGCTCGCGGAAGTGGAGGGCGAAGAAGCGCTTTACAGCGACCTTCGTGCACGACTGTACATGACGGTCGACGAAGCCAAAGCCGCTTACGAGTCGGCCCCGGAATGGCTGCAGGCGCTGTGCGATGCTTTCGCCGATGGCGTGAATTACTACTTGCTGACGCATCCGGAAGTGAAACCTCGATTGCTGACCCGGTTCGAACCCTGGATGCCGATGTTCTTCAGCGAGGGTTCGATTGGCGGTGATATCGAGCAGATTCCCCTCGAGGGCATACGCGCGTTCTACGGTGCCGATGTACCGGCCGGCAGCATACGCAATGCTTCCCGTTTCTACTCCGAGCCGCGCGGATCGAACGGATTCGCCATTTCCGGGAAACTCACCGAATCCGGCAATGCCATGTTGCTGATCAACCCGCACACCTCGTTCTTCTTTCGCGGCGAGATACACGTGGTCAGCGAGGAAGGCCTGAATGCCTATGGCGCGGTCACCTGGGGTCAGTTCTTCGTTTACCAGGGATTCAACGAGAACACCGGCTGGATGCACACCTCGACATCGGTCGATTTCATCGACGAATTCGTCGAGGACGTATTCGAGGAACAGGGCCAGCTCAAGTACCGCTACGGCGAGGAAATCCGTTCCGTGCGGGTTTCGCAGGTCACATTGCGCTACAAGGATGGAGACGGCATTTCCGAACGCACCTTTCCCATGTATCACACGCATCACGGTCCGGTTACCCATGCAATCGACGGCGAGTGGGTGGTCACGCGGATCAACTGGGATCCGGTGCATGCGCTGGAGCAGTCGTTTACGCGCACCAAACTCGATGGGCATGCCGCATTCCGCGACATGATGAACATTCGCACCAACTCCTCGAACAATACCGTGTATGCCGATTCGCAAGGCAACATCGCCTACTACCACGGCAATTTCGTGCCAAAGCGCGATCCGAAGTTCGACTTTTCGCAGCCTGTCGACGGCAGCGATCCGGCTACCGACTGGCAGGGCCTGCACACCGTGGACGAGGTCGTCACTATCCTGAACCCGTCAAACGGCTGGATCCAGAACTGCAACTCGACGCCTTTCACCGCCGCCGCGGAATTCAGCCCGGTGCGGGAGAATTACCCGCACTACATGGCGCCGGACCCGGAAAACTTCCGCGGCATTCATGCCGTGCGCGTGCTGACAGGCCGGTCCGGCCTCACGCTCGAAAAACTGATCGATCTTGCTTATGACCCGTACCTACCGGGATTCGAGCAGCTCATTCCGGGGCTCATCGAAGCTTACGATGAGGCTTCGGAACCCATGCCGCAGATTGCCGATGCCATTGCCGCGCTTCGCGATTGGGATCTGCGCGTAACGGCGGATTCGGTTCCCATGACGCTCGCACATTTCTACGGCGTGGCTTACGAAGAGCAAGGGGCAATCCCGGAGAACCTGCAGGGCGCCTCCGACATGGAACTGATCAACTATTTCGGCAGCGGTTCGCCGCCGCAGGAGCGCCTGCGCATTTTTGCGGAAACGGTTGCCATGCTCGAAGCGGACTTCGGGCAATGGAATACGCCCTGGGGCGAGGTCAACCGGTTCCAGCGCCTGAACGGCGATATCCAGCAACCGTTCGACGATGCGGCGCCTTCGTTGCCCGTTGCCATGGCGTCCGGCAACTGGGGAGCGCTCGCGTCTTTCGGTGCAAAGCGATTTCCGGGGACCAAGCGACTGTACGGCACGTCGGGAAACAGCTTCGTTGCCGTGGTCGAGTTCGGCGACAAGTTGCGGGCGAAGACGCTGCTGGCCGGTGGCCAGAACAGCGACCCGGAATCACCGCATTTCGACGACCAGGCGCAACCGTACGTCAACCGCGAGTTCAAGGACGTGGCGTTTTACCCTGAGGATGTAGAGCGGCGCGCGACGCGCAGCTATCATCCGGGCAACTGACAATACCTGCTGCCCACCGGCTGGGCCATGGATGCTTTGCACAAACTCATCAGTTTTGAAGCGGGTTGCCGCATCCGCGCTGCCGCAGCTTGCGGCACTGATCCTCGGCAGCATCCTGGTCGCCGCGCTGGCGGTGAGGCAGTTTCGCTACCAGTAACAGTCCCAATCCTCGCCGGTCTGCACAAAAAGCGAAGTATTTTCGCTAAATTGCTGTTTTTTTGAACATTTCTCTTCCAATCCGGCAATGAGCTGCTATAGTCCGCCGCGTCCTGGTGCACTTCGGTCTGCGCCAATCACTCCAGCCCCGCACAACGCGACTTCTGGAGTCCTATTAAGAATTCCCAGCCTGGACCGAACCTGGCACGGCGCAAGCCCTGCACATGGTCAGGCGACCCTGGAGTAAAAAGTAATGTTATTTAACGAACTCGGCCTTTCGGCCGAACTGTTGCGCGCGGTCGATGAAAAAGGTTACCGCGAGGCGACCCCGATACAGATCAAGGTCATTCCCCTGATTCTGGCGGGACGTGACATCCTGGCCGGTGCGCAGACCGGTACCGGAAAGACGGCAGGCTTCATGCTGCCGCTGCTGCAGCACCTGCAGAAGTCCGCGACCAACCGCCGCAGTGTACGCGCGCTGATCCTCACTCCGACACGCGAACTGGCCGCCCAGGTGGCGGAAAGCGCACGTGTCTACGGCAGTCATCTGCGATTTCGCACCTCGGTCATCGTCGGCGGTGTCAGCATCAACACGCAGATTGAGAAATTGCGCAGAGGCTCGGATATCGTCGTTGCAACGCCCGGCCGGCTGCTCGACCACCTTCAGCAGCGCACGATAGACCTGTCAGGCATCGAGATCCTGGTGCTGGATGAGGCGGATCGCATGCTGGACATGGGATTCATCCGCGACATTCGCAAGATACTCAAAGTGTTGCCAGCCAAGCGGCAGAACCTGCTGTTCTCGGCGACGTTCTCCAACGAGATTCGTGAGCTCGCCGCAGGGCTGTTGAACAAGCCGACCGAAATCGAAGTCGCCGCGCGCAATCAGCTGGCGGACCGAGTGACCCAGGTCGTGCACCCGGTCGATCGCAATCGCAAGCGTGAATTGCTGTCGCATCGCATCGGATCGGAAAACTGGAAACAGGTTCTGGTGTTCACGCGAACCAAGCACGGTGCGAACCGCCTGGCCGAACAGTTATGTGACGATGGCCTGTCGGCAACGGCGATTCACGGCAACAAGTCGCAGGCCCAACGAACCCGCGCCCTGGCCGATTTCAAGGCCGGCAAGGCCCGTGTCCTGGTTGCGACCGATATCGCCGCACGCGGCATCGACATCGATCGCCTGCCGCACGTGGTTAACTACGAATTGCCGCACGTACCGGAAGACTATGTGCACCGCATCGGACGTACCGCGCGGGCGGGGCATGAAGGCCAGGCGGTTTCGCTGGTTTGTGTCGATGAAAAGCACCTGTTGGCCGATATCGAGCGTATGCTGAAATCCCCGATCGAGAAGCAGATGATTCCCGGCTATGAACCCGATTCGCGAATCAAGGCCGAGCCGATCACGCAGGGACGTGGCCAGCGCCCATCTGGAAATCGCAACGGCGCGCAGAATAAACGTCGCAGCGGTCCGCCGAAACATCGCGGCTCGCAGGGCGGGCAGCGCCAGCGCTCCGACGGGCGACAACGCCGCGCAGGGTAGTTTCGATACCTTCGAGTGTCCGCGGCGTCGCTGACGCCGCGGCGCAATTCCCGTTAATTATCGACTCGAATGCCTGGATCATTGGCCTGGGTGTCGGGATCGCAACCGTCTGCGACGATCGTGTACTTGTAGAGTGCATACGGCGCATTGTCGTCAATCTTTCCCTTGGCCTTGCCATTGCTGCCAGCATTAAACGAACCGGTATTGAAGGGCGAAAAGTAGACCTTGTATTTCTTTGCCGGCTTGCTTTGCCACTCGACCCACTTGCTTCTCGGCATGCAGAACTCGGCATGCGAGTGCTGGCAGATATCGGCGTCGGGCGTGATGGTGTCGATCGTGCACGCATCGTCCGATTTCCAGGTCATGGCGAGTAAGACCGGGTCGCCTCGGTCACCCTTCCCGATCATGTCCGCCTGCGGAGCGCAGGCGGACAGCATAGTGATGCCTGCAACGACCCCCAGGACTTTGCATCCGGAAGGCGAAACGGCAATCGGTTTGTTCTTGTTCATTGCGATCTCCTGTTGATAGTTGATGACCGACGGAAAGCATTACTCGATTGATTCGGGCATGAGTTGCCTGAATCGTGCGTCATCAGCGATGTTTGAAAGTCCCGCGTCCATTACGAGGAGTGTGGTCGGATACCCGAGTTCTACGGCTTTCTCGATTGCGTCCAGTGCCGCGTCCCGAGTACCGGTGGTTGCCAACGTTACGGCAGAAAAATAGTGGACATACATGTTCAGTGGCTGAAGCTTCTGTGCCTGTGATACCAGGTCCATTGCCCGTTCCACATGGCCGAGGTGTGCGTGATACTGTGACAGTATGGCCATCGTCAGTGCGTCCGATGCGTTGATGGCAAGCATCCTTTCCCCCAGCTCGATTGCTTTTTGATACGCGCGTCTGGCTTTTTCATCACTGCCGCTTTCCTGACTCAGTGCATCCCCGAGGTACCCCCAGACTTCATAATCGTCAGGGCTGAGCTCGCTGGCCTTTCCGTACATGGCGGCAGCATCGTCAAATCTCCCGAGAAAAAAGTAGCTCGAACCGAGGTTCATGTACACGCTGGCCGATGGCTCGAGCGCCAGCGATTTGCTCCACGCCGATGCGGCGTTCTCGAGATCGCCTAGAAGATAGTAACTCGAGCCGAGGTTCAGATAACCCGTCGCATTATCGGGCGCCAATTCGACGACACGCTTGTAAGCTTCCGTGGCATCCTTGATGCGGCCGGAAAAATATAGAAAGTTGCCCATCTCCAGGTGACCGCGCCAAAAGCCGGGCTGGATATCTATGGCACGCTGGAAGTTCTGCTCGGCCTGATCGAAGATGTTCTGGTCCCGATAGGTTTCCGCGAGACCGGTGAAAGCGCCGACATTCTTGTCGTTGATGGCGAGTGCCTTCTTGAAATCGACGACGGCCTTGTCGTACTGACCGGAGTAGCGGTACAGGTTTCCGAGCGCGACATAGACATCGTTGGCACCGCTATCCAGTGCAAGCCCGCGTTGGCAGGCGCGCTCGGCAAGCTCGAAAAAGTCGGTCGAGCGGCTGCGACGATACAACGCAAGGTAGGTGTCGCACAGGCCGGCATGTGCTTCGGCATAACGGTCGTCCAGTTCGATCGC
>CAYXKM010000279.1:0-3917 GCA_964465665.1 uncultured Woeseiaceae bacterium | reverse complement strand
TCGTCCGTCAGGCGCGCGTAGATCATCAGCAGGTTCGGGTCCCTGCGATCGGGGAAGTACGTCAGCAACTGGTCCACCGACTGATCCTCGAGCACGAGTTTCCGGTAGATGTCGGAGGAATCAGAGAAATAGATCGATGCCAGTAAATCCATCGCCGGCATGTCCTTGGCCGTCGGGACATAACCGGGACCGCGAAAACTCACGAAAATGTATGGCTGTGTCGGGCCATTCCACTGGAAGTGTTCGTAGATTGGTCCTGCGGGCGGGCCCTCGGCCGGGATCTCTGCCGAGAAATCGCCGCGCTCCCAGCTACTCCAGTATTTTTCTACGAGCTCGAAGGTCGCTTCGGGATCGAGATCGCCGACCAGGATGACGGCCGATTTCTCCGGACGGTACCAGCGGTCGAAAAAGATCCTGGAATACTCGAGCTGGTCCGGCATGGCCTCGATGTCCTCGATGAATCCCATCGTCGTGTGCCGGTAACTGTGGTCCCTGAACGCGAGAGCACGAATCCTCTCGTACGCTTTGGACGTGGGATTCGAAAAATTCTTCAGGTACTCGCCCTTGACGGCCAGCGCTTCGGTGCGAAACGCTTCTTCGGAGTACTTCAGGTTCTGGAAACGGTCAGCCTCGATCTCGATGACTTTTTCCAGGTCGTCCTTGGTAAAGGTGATGTGGTAGTTAGTGTAATCGTCCGTCGTGTACGCGTTCTGGTCGGCGCCGGCTTTCTTCAGGATGTCCTTGTAGACGGCGGCCGGGTATTTCTGCGTACCGCGGAACATCATGTGCTCGAAAAAGTGTGCAAAACCCGACTTGCCGGGCTCGATTTCGTTGCGTGATCCGGTCTGGACAGGAATCTGGATCGTGACGATGTCGGGATAGTCGGTTTTAACGACGATGACGCGCAGTCCGTTGTCCAGATCGCGCATCAGGTACGGCATGTCGAATATTTTCGAGGCCTGCCCTGCTATTCCGGTTGACGCACTTTCTTTCTTCCCGCAGCCAACGGCCATTGCGCCTATGAGCGCCACAAACACCAGCTTTTTCATCCCATTCATCTCCACAGCGATTACACTATTGCACCGCTATGACAGCAGAGCGTGGCAGGTGTTGCATGTTAATTTCATGCCTCCGCGAATGTACCGAACGACGAGGAGAGGTTCCCGGCCTGCGGAGGTTTGCTTGAAAACTCTTTTAATAACAACATTTTGTGCATTTTCATGCCTCATTTTCAGCGGATTCGCGACAGCCGATACAGCATTGCATCGGGAGGCGATTGCATAAACCAGAGGTAAACCGCGGTGATTGTCGAACAGATCTGGACCGGAAATGCCTACCGCAATTTCAACTACCTGATCGTGTGCCCGGAGACCGGCGATGCGCTCGCCGTCGATCCGCTGGACCACGGCAGGTGCCTGGCGGCGGCCAAAGCACATGACTGGAAAATTACACAGATCCTGAATACCCACGAGCACGGCGATCACACGGGCGGCAACGAGGCGATGGTCAAGGCAACAGGAGCCAGCGTGATCGCGCACCTCAATGCCGGCAAGAGCATTGCGGGTATGGATCGCGGTGTCGGCGCCGGTGACATCATAAAAGTCGGCCGCACGGTCGAGCTCGAATGTCTCGATACGCCGGGGCATACGATGTGCCATATCTGCCTGCTCGCACGGACGGATCGGCCGGCCCTCTTCAGCGGTGATACGCTGTTCAATGCGGGTGTCGGCAATTGTCACAACGGCGGCGATCCGCTCGAGCTGTACAAGACTTTTGCGGAACAGCTCGCGAGGCTCCCCGAGGACACGCGCGTTTACCCGGGCCACGATTACCTCATCAACAATCTGAAATTCACGCTCGATCGGGAGCCGGACAACGATACCGCGGCGCAGTTCGTGGAAATGTTCAGTGACCAGGACCCGAACGATGCGCTGGTCACGACACTCGCCGTCGAGTTCGAGATCAATACTTTCTTTCGTTTGCAGAGTCCGAGCGTCGTCCGGTGCCTGAAGGATTCGTTTCCCGACCTGGGCGTTACGCCCGATCCGCGAGAGGTGTTCCTCAAGTTGCGAGAGTTGCGCAACGATTGGTGAATCGAGTGCAGATCAGTCAGCCGTGGTGTCGCCTGCAGTGCAGGCTCCTACAATGCCAATAGCAAGACTGTAGGAGCCCGCACGACCGCCATGGATGGCGGAAGTGCCGAAAACGCAGGAGCAGTTTTCGGCGAGCGGCCACCTGCTATTTGAGGCGCTGCTGCAACTCGTGCAGTTTCGCGTCCTGCCTACGGTCATGGCTCAGCAACTGCCGATTAGCCAGCCACAGCCAGTGAATCGCATTGTAAACCCGGACCTGCTGCGCAAGGCGTTCACGCAATTCGACACCAGCTTCGCCTGCATACGCATCGAGCAGCGCGCCGGCCTTTGCCGGACCCAGTTCGTGAAACCCGACGAGGGACGCGAGATCGAACAACGGGTCGTTGTCGCAGGCGTATTCCCAGTCCAGTAGCTTCAGCTGTGGCGTCGCAATGATGTTTTCGGCGATCACATCGTTGTGGCAACAGCAGAAATTTGTCGTGGCCGGCACGTCGGCGATGATTTCTTCGCAGCGCAGCGCGACAGCATGCAGATCCGGCGAGTCCTGCAGTCCGATTGCATAACGGCGGGCCACTGCCTGCGCATCCAGTCGTACACCGGACAACGGTAATGCATGAACCCGGCGTAACATGTCGCTGAGCGAATCCAGGTTCACCGTATCGTCCAGGTCATGCAACGACCACACTTTTCCGTGCACGTACTCGCTGAGCAGAATGCCGGACGCCGTGTCTGCGTAAACGATTGTCGGCGCGAGTCCCGCCGCCGCCGCGGTGCGCACGATCGCCGTTTCGATGCGGCGATCGAGATTGAACGATTGCGTGTGCGCGGCGTCGAGCCGCAGTACAAAAGCATCCCGGCCCCGGGTTACCCTGAAAATCCGGTTGGTCAGGCCCCCATGCAGCGCTTCTATACGCACCTGGCTCAGGTCCCAGCCCGGAATCCTCGCGACAGCGTCCCTGGCGGCCAGGAGCTCGCTCAAGCCGGCACCGCTACGCTCTTTTGCGCGACAAACGAGCGCCGCCAGCTCAGCAGGCCGAACGGGATCATGACCAGGTACAGGACGAACAAGAGCGCCGTGAGTTCGAGGCCCCGCGACCAGTATATGGCCACCGACGCCGCATCGATGACCAGCCAGTACCACCAGTTCTCGAGCACTTTTCGCGCCACCAGAAACGTGGTCCAGACAGCGGCGAATGTCGTGAGCGAATCGATGTACGGCAATGCCGCATCGGTGAATCGTTGCAACAGGAAGCCGCTGAGGCCTGACAAAACTGCAACCGACAGGATCGCGACCGCGTGCACGCGTATAGGCCAGACACTGACCGGTAGCTCGGCGGATTGCGCCGTTCCCGACCGCCAGGCATACCAGCCGTAACCGGCCATCAGGAAATAAAATCCGTTCAGAGCCGATTCCATGTACAGCTTCGCATCGACGAATAAATACACGTAAATTGCCGTGCTGACGGCCGCACACGCCCAGCACCAGATGTTCTGGCGAATTGCTAACAGCAGGTAGGCTATGGCCAGCGCTACCGCGACTATCTCGGGTAAGGACAGCGCCGCGAACTGCTGGAGGACTTGTGCGAAAGTCGATGCCATCGAAGCATCTAGTCGCCGAGCGGGTTATTGAGGATGCGGATGGCAAAAACGGCTTTCGGCACCGTGTCGAAAGTCTCACGGATCTCGGCGTGCAATGCAGCCATCACGTCGTCGTACTCGCCGCGGATCTGCGTACTCATGGGATTGGTCGAGACCTCGATTCCCGTGTGACGATTGAGTCGCTCGATAACGTCCTGGATCGGCGGAATGAAGTCCTCGGTGAGG
>CAYXKM010000278.1:0-6642 GCA_964465665.1 uncultured Woeseiaceae bacterium | reverse complement strand
GCTTCATATGGCTCAATCGTTCGGTCGAGGAGCTTGCGGTTCAGGGCCGCTGGCAAGCAATCGCCCGCAGCAACCTGCGCGACGAGTTTTACAGGTTGCGACGCGATCTGTCTGCCAGCTTGCTGAAACGGCGCAGCAAGTCGAAACCGATTGACCTTTTCGAAGCCTGGCTGGAAGAGAATGCAGCCGCCGTCCGCAAACTGGACATTGTGATCGCGGAAATGAGATTGCGACCGGAAATCGACTTTGCCACTCTGTCGGTTGCCGCGCAGGAACTCCGGCGACTGGCTGGCGGTTGACGAGCAATGGCTGCGAAGGAAGCTGCAATGCCCGGAAAACTCATCCTCTGCCGGCACGGACAGAGTATCTGGAACCTGCAGAACCTGTTCACCGGATGGACCGATGTCGACCTGACTGAGCTCGGTTGCGAGGAAGCTACGAGCGCCGGGCGCGAAGTCCGCAATCTCGATTTCACGGTCGACATTGCCTATACCTCGGTGCTGAAGCGCGCCATTCGAACCTTGTGGCTGATGCTGGATGAAATGGATCGCATGTGGATCCCGGTCGTTCGCGACTGGCGGCTCAATGAGCGACATTACGGATCCTTGCAAGGTCTCGACAAAGCGGAGACCTCGGCACAGTACGGCGCGGATCAGGTCCTGGTATGGCGGCGAAGTTACGACACGCCACCTCCCGCACTCGATGCCGGCGATCCCCGCCACCCCCGCCACGATCCCCGTTATGCCGGAATTGCCAATCTGCCCGCGACGGAGTCGCTCGCGACCACGCTCGATCGCGTCATGCCCTGCTGGCAGGAGCGCCTCGCCCCGGACCTGCGAGCCGGTCGAAATGTACTCGTAGCTGCGCACGGCAACAGCCTTCGGGCGCTGGTCAAGATGCTCGATTCGATTTCCGACGAGGACATCGTCGGCTTCAACATTCCGACCGGTGTGCCCATCGTTTACGAGCTCGACCGGAGTCTTCGGCCGCTCTCCCGGCGTTTTCTCGGCGATGCCGAGACAATTGCTGCGGCGACAGCGGCGGTTGCAAACCAGGCCAAATCGCGATGATCGCGAGCCTGGGCGACAGGCGGCCACTGTTTGACGGCACCGATCATTTTGTCGCGCACAATGCCGTAGTCATCGGCAGCGTGCGCATCGGGCGCGGAGTGAGCATCTGGTTCAACGTCGTCATTCGCGGCGACAACGACTGGATCGAGATCGGCGAGAACACGAATATCCAGGATGCCTCGGTGCTGCACACCGATGCGGGCATACGCCTGCAGGTCGGCAGCAATGTAACCGTCGGCCATCGGGTGATACTGCATGGCTGCAGCATCGGCGACGGATCGCTCATCGGCATCGGCAGCACCGTACTGAACCATGCGCGCATTGGAAAGAATTGCCTGGTCGGCGCACATTCGCTGATCACCGAAGGCAAGTCGTACCCCGACGGGGTCCTGATCGTCGGTACACCAGCGAAAATCATTCGCCCGCTCGATGCCGGCGAATTGTCCCTGCTGCAGACGGCAGCGCGGTCCTATGTCGAGAACGGGCGCCGATTTTCCAGCGATCTCACCGACTTCGAACAGTGATCATCGTTGCAGGCGCGGTTCCGACCGGGTCACTCGCGTCTGTCCTTCCGGCAGTACGCGCACCAGCCCTTCCTGCGCCGTGGATGCCACCAGGATGCCGTTCCGGGTGAAAAACTGACCGCGCGCAAAGCCCCTGGCTCCCGAAGCGTTCGGGCTGTCGAAGCTATACAGCAGCCAGTCGTCCACGCGGACATCGCGATGAAACCACAGCGCGTGATCGAGGCTCGCCATCAGTACGTTGCCCCGCGCGAACAGCAATCCGTGCGGCAGCACGCTGGTACCCAGCAATTCGTAGTCGGAGACATAGGCGAGCAGGTTCTGGTGCAGGGTTGCGTCATTCGGAAGCGCATCGACTGCCCGTATCCATACGTGCTTGACCGGTGGCAGCGCTTCGGGTTCGGTGAAGTTCGGCGGGCGCACCGGACGGAATTCGAACGGCCGCTTGTGCGTCAGGTAGCGCCGCATTTTCTCCGGTATGCGTTCGAGCACGTTTTCGGGGACCTCGGTTGCATCCTGCAGACCCTCCGGCCCCGGCACGGCGGGCATGAGAGCCTGGTGCTCCAGCCCGGCCTCCGGTGACTGGAACGATGCAGCGAGGATCAGGATCGGCCGGCCGTGCTGGATTGCGACCACGCGTCGTACCGAAAAGCTCCCTCCGTCGCGTGCGCGATCCACTTCGTAGATTATCGGGGCGTTCATATCCCCGCGGCGAAGAAAGTAGGCATGCAGCGAATGTGCGCGCCGATCTTGGACGGTCAGGTGGGCAGCGGACAATGCCTGACCCACAACCTGCCCGCCATAGACCTGTGCGGATCCGATATCACGGCTCTGGCCGCGAAAGATATTGTCCTCGATGCGCTCGAGCCCAAGCAGCGCAATCAGGTCCTGCAACACGGGATTCACGGGCGTTGCTCAGTATGCGGCAACGCCGCCATCGGCGCGGATGCCGGTCCCGCTGACAAAAACCGAATCGTCTGTCGCGAGGAACAGTGCCACTTTGGCAATGTCGACCGGTTCACCGAGGCGTTTCGCGGCGGACAGGCGAATGCAATGATCACGCAGGTCACGGTCAGCGGAGAATACGCGGCGGCTGACCGGCGTCATGACGGCACCGGGCTGGATGAAATTCGCCGTAATGCCCGATTCGCCGCAGCGCATCGCCAGCGATTGCATCAACGCCAGCAATGCCCGTTCCGATTCGCGGAACGCCCGCTCGCCGTCCCGGCTGAAAACGCTGCGCAGGCACCCGACGGCAATCATCCGGCCTGCCGGACTCTTCTGCAGCAAGGGTATTGCGGAATCGAATACGGCAGAAAACTGCGCCACCATGCGGGCCGTCAGTGTATCGATCGCGCTCCTGTCGGCATCCGCTATCGGGGTCTCGCCGTGCCAGTCAAAATTGCCAACGACAATATCGAGCCCGCGCAACACGGACCTGGCAGAAGTGATCAACTGCCGCGAAGTATCCTGCACGTGCAGGTCGAGTGCGAGACCGGTGACTCCGCCGAGCTTTCCGAAATGCGTTTCGATGTTGCTTGCCGCCGAATCGACCGCAAGCACTTCCGCTCCCTGCTTGACAAAGGTGCGAACGATCGCCTCGCCGATGCCCGATGCCGCTTCGGTTACGATCGCTTTGAGCCCGAAAAGGCGCAACGCATCAGACATGGTGTTTCCTTATTTTTGGTCACAGGTGGCTGTAACAAATCAGCCGATCTCGGAGCGCGGCATGCTAATGCAATGCCGATGCAAATAACAGCGTGCGAATCCCCGATTCAAGAGTCCGCCAAGGACGTCGGCAGCCGGTGATCAGCGAATTGACGGCGCAGTTCGACTTTCTTGATCTTGCCGGTTGCTGTATGCGGGATTGCATCGACAAACACGATATCGTCCGGCATCCACCAACTGGCGATCTTGCCATTAAGCCATGTCAGCATCTCGTCCTTCTCGAGCTGCTTGCCCTCGGCACGGATGATCACCAGCAACGGGCGTTCGGTCCATTTCGCATGAGGCACTCCGATGACGGCGGCTTCTGCCACTGCCGGGTGTCCCATGACGATGCTTTCGATCGCAATCGAACTGATCCATTCGCCGCCGGACTTGATGACGTCCTTGGTCCTGTCGGTAATTGACAGGAACCCTTCAGGATCGATGGTAGCGACATCTCCGGTGTCGAACCATCCGTCCCCGGTATGCGCGCCGGCAGCGCCATTCAGCCGGAAATAGTCGCTGCATATCCACGGTCCGCGCACCTGCAATGCACCGTAAGCGCTGCCATCCCATGGCAGCTCTTTCTGTTCGTCGTCGACGATCCGCATTTCGACTCCGTAGATGCCCCGCCCGGCTTTGGTCCGGATCCGCAGGATTTCCTCTGCTGGCAGCTGCTCCATGCCGGCCTTCAGAGAATTGCAGGTACCGAGAGGGCTCATTTCTGTCATGCCCCAGCCCTGGTGGACGACGACATCGTGCCGGTCGCGAAAGGCGCGGATCATGGATTCCGGCACTGCAGCGCCGCCGATAACGGTGCGTTGCAATTTGTTCAGCCGTTTCCCGGTCTTTTCCGTGTATTGCAGCAACGCCATCCAAACGGTTGGCACGCCAAGCGAGACGGTCACGTCCTCGCCTTCCATCAACGCGTACAAGGTCTCGCCATCGCCCATTTTCGGTCCGGGAAATACCAGCTTGGCGCCGACCATCAGGGCCGAATACGGTATGCCCCAGGCGTTAACGTGAAACAGCGGCACGACGGGCAATACACAATCCCTGTTGGACAGGTTGAGTACGTCCGGCGCGATACCGGCGTATGCGTGCAGTACGGTTGAGCGGTGATTGTAGAGCACCCCTTTCGGGTCGCCAGTCGTTCCGGAGGTGTAGCAAAGTGCAACTGCATCCTTTTCGTCCAGTTCCGGCCATTCGTATGACTCACTCTCCGAACCAATGAACGACTCGTAGGACTCCGCATTTCGCAAAGTCGTCGCCGGCATGTGCTTGTCGTCGGTCAGTACGACAAAACGTTCGATGACGGCAATCTTGTCGGCAATCTTTTCCAGCAGCGGCAGGAACAACGGGTCCGTAAGCAGCACTCTGTCGGCTGCATGATTGACAATGAACACGATCTGCTCGGGGAAAAGTCGCGGGTTGATCGTATGACAGACAAGGCCGGCGCCACCGATGGCGTAATACGCCTCGAGGTGGCGGTAATCGTTCCAGGCCAGGGTCGCAACGCGATCGCCGCGGGCGAGCCCGCAGCGGTCGAGTGCATTGGCAAGTTGGCGGGTGCGGCGGCCGAAGTCCGAATAACTGTAGCGGTGCCGCGGATTGTCACCGGTTACCGAGACAATTTCACGATTGCCGTAGTTCCGCTCCGCGTGGCGCAGGATCGAGGAAATCACGAGTGGCGTGTCCATCATCAGACCATGCATTTCGTCTCCTTGGGGTGCAGTACCGCAACCGGCACGTTGAATTTAACAGAACCTCTCGACCTGGCGGCAAGTGCTGACCTTCGCGACCCCGGTTCCGGCAAATCTTCACGGACTACACCTCTTTTTTTATGCAGGTGACCGATTCTGCAGCAATTTTTCATCTCCGGACTGCCTGACTATACCCAAATAGTGCTATCCTTTTCCTCACCGCCGCCGGCCAGGAACGAAGGGAAACTGGTCGTCCGGATGGCGACAACGCATATCGTCTCGCAGACAGTCAAGGCAACAGCCGTTGTCGGCGACACGGGTCAGTAAACACACTCTGGGGGAATTCAATGGCCAAGTCGATTCGGCTATTCATATCTGGCGCTGCAGCGCCTGCAACCAAATGGTTTTCAGGATTGGCGCTGACCGCACTCGTGCTGGCGGCCGCCACGCCTCCCGCGCTTGCGCAGGATGAACCGATGGTCATCGAAGAAATTATCGTCATGGCAACCAAGCGCGAACAGACTTTGCAACAGGTGCCGGTCGCCGTGTCAGTGATCAACGCCGAGACACTGCAGAAAGCGCAAGTGCTGGACATTAAGGACCTGCAGTCCATCGTGCCGTCGCTGCGCGTCACTCAGCTGCAAACTACCGGCAATACCAATTTCATCATCCGCGGTTTCGGTAATGGCGCCAACAACGCTGGCATCGAACCGTCTGTCGGTGTCTTTGTCGATGGTGTTTACCGTTCAAGATCGGCCTCGGCCCTGTCAGATCTGCCGAACCTGGAACGTATCGAAGTACTTCGCGGCCCGCAAAGCACCCTGTTCGGCAAGAACGCATCGGCCGGTATTATCAATATTGTCACCGCGAAGCCGGATCTCGATAATTTCGGCGGTTCGACGTCGCTGACGCTGGGTGATTACAACCAGGTGCTGGTCAAAGGCGATATTTCCGGGCCCCTGACCGAGACCATGGCATTCAGCCTGTCTGGCAGCGTCAACAGCCGCGACGGTTATTACACTAACCTGGTCGATGGCGAGGAATACGGTGACCGTAGCCGCTGGGGCGTGCGCGGACAGCTGCTGCTGCTGCCGACAGACAATCTCGAGTTTCGCTTCATTGCCGATTACGACGAGATCGACGAAGTGTGCTGCGGCGTGGCGAATCTCGTCGACGGACCGACCGGGGCGGCCATCCGGCTGATCGGCGGTGATCTCGTCGGCAATTCGCCTTTCGCTTACGAGAACTACTACGACTTCAATCCGGAGAACAAGATCGAAAACAGCGGTGCGTCGCTGCAGATCGACTACGATTTCGCGTCCTCGACGCTGACTTCGATCACGGCCTACCGCACCCAGTCGCGGTTCGAGAACAGCGACGTCGATTTCACCAGCGCCCGGCTGATCGATCCGAACTCCGGCGACACTGAGATCGACACCCTGACCCAGGAGCTGCGCCTGACCTCGTCCGGCGAAGGAAACCTCGACTGGATGGTCGGCGGCTACTTCTTCGACGAGCAAGTGGAAATCAGCAACGTGCTGACCTACGGCGTCGACTTTCGCAATTACGCCGATGTTCTGGCCGCCGGCAACGTGACCCTGGTGGAGCAGGCACTCGGCCTGCCGGCCGGCACGTTCTTCG
>CAYXKM010000277.1:0-7982 GCA_964465665.1 uncultured Woeseiaceae bacterium | reverse complement strand
ACTCCTGCAATTGATCCGTTGGCACCTGTAGGAGCCCGCATTGCGGGCGACCTGCAGCGATCACTGCAGCACCTGTAGGAGCCTGCATCGCAGGCGACGCGGAGCGTCAACCTGGCGCGGTTCCTGTCATCGCGTCGCGCGCACTGCGCGCTCCTACACGTATTCTTTCGACTTTGCGTGCGACATCGCAACGCTACTTCGGGTAATATCGCAGGCGCGTGCCGGACCAACGATCGTGCCAGGTGAGATGCTCGCGATCCCACAACTGCCACCAGAAACCGAGTCCGAGCGGCAGCCAGGAAACAATGGCGGCAAAGAAACGCAGGCTCGCGGCAGCGAAGGTCGGTTTTCGTCCGTCCGGCGTCTCGATGCGCAGCCGCCAGGATTGCAGTCCCAGCGTCCTGCCGTAACGCGACCAGAACACGGCGTAAAAAAGCCAGGCGACCGCGAACATTGTCAGCCGGTAGACGGGGTCGCCGGCTTCCACCGGCTCTCCGCTGCGCACCGCAATAAACGGCAGCGAGGCGAGAAACAGCAGCGCAAGCACCAGCAGCGCATCGTACAGTGCAGCACCGAGCCGTCGTCCCAGACCGGTGTTTTCCACGCGCCTTGCTTTATACCGTAGCGAGGTAGTCGACCATCTTTTTGCGTGTCGCCGCATCCGGCAGCTCGCCGAAGCCGGCATCGAGATTGTCGGTCATGTGGTGCAGTTTCGTGGTTGCCGGGATAGCGGCGGTCACGGCCGGATGGCTGACGATGAACTTCAGGAAGAACTGACCCCAGCTCGCTGCGAAAGGCGTAGCCCAGTCGGGCAATGAACGGTCTCGCACGGCTTTGAACAGATTGCCGTGCATGAATGGCCGATTGACCAGCACCGCAATGCCCAAGTCCATTGCCAGCGGCAACACACGCCGATCGGCTTGTGTTTCGCCGAGCGAGTAATTGATCTGGATGAACTGTGGCCGGTACTGGTGCATGGCGGCCTCGAGTTCAACGAGCGCGCTGGCGCGGTATTCGGTGATGCCGTTGTAGCGGATCCTGCCCTGTTCCTGCCATTCACGGATGTTCTGCATTTGCACATGGAGACCGCGGAGGTTGTGCACCTGCATCAGGTCGATGACACCGGCGTGCATGAGATCCGCCGAGGCCTGCATTTGTCGTTGTCCGGACGCTTTGCCGTCCGTCCAGACTTTGGTGGCGAGGAACAGCTTGCTGCGCAAATCGCCTTGAGAAACGATGTCCCCGACGACTTTCTCGGCACGGTTGTACTGCGGCGAGGAATCGATCAGGCTCGCGCCTTTATCGATCATGAGCTCGATGATGGCACGCCGAGGCGCCAGTTCGTCCGGGGTGCTGTCGACATCGAAGACACTGTAGGTCCCGAGGCCGATGACCGGCAGGCTCTCGCCGCTCGCGGGAATGGGGCGCGTCAGCATGGCGCTCTCCTCTGCAAAGGATGTCAGCGGACTTGCGGCCAGCGCGGCGCCGGCCCGGATTATGTCGCGTCTCGTCCAGTTTGTGTGTCTTTTCATTCCTTGACTCCGTTCGCTATGGCCTGGTCACGGCGATTGTATTCGCGGCCGATCCACAGGGACAGGCCGGTCCACAAGATTGCGATGGGAATGCAGATCAGCGAAATGCCGGAAATGCCTAAGCCGGCGAGCGATTTGATCGTCCACGTGGAGAAAAGATCCCCGCCACGGTAAACCGCGGTATCGATAAAATTCTTCGCCTTGTACTTGGCTTCTTTCGATACTACCGCGTACAGCATGTCGCTGGTCGGCTTGGTGAATCCGAAAGTGATGGAGCGCCGCACAACCTGCAGTACGGCCATGACAATGAACACCGGTTGCACCGCGAGCATTGCGAAGCCGACGATGGACACGAGCGGCAGCAGCGCCAGCGTGACGCCGACCCCGAGATAGCGCACGGCGTGCTTCACCAGCAACAGCTGGCCTATCAGCGAGCCGGCGTTAGTGAAGGCATCGAGCAGGGCAAATACCTGTGTCTGTTGATCCGTTGTGGCATAGGCCGCGGCGACGAGCCGCGCCATGTACATGTAAATGACGCCGCCCAGGAAGTTTCCGCAAATCATGGCGATGGCGATAACGCCGAAGTACGGTGTGGTGATCACCAGGCGCAGGCCCGCCCAGGCGCTGCCACCGATGGGCTGTGCAGGCGGCTGCGGCTCGCCGCTGCGCTGCGCCACCCAGTGCCGGAGGCGGTGGACGCAGAACACGGCAAACAGCAGCAGCAATGCGGACAGCGGCAGGAGATTCTTGAAGCCGATCGGTATTACGAGCACGCTGGTGACGATCGGGCCGAGCAGGGCGCCGGTACTGCCACCCGCCGAGATGATGCCGAACAGGCGGCGACTTTGTTCCTTGCTGTAAATGTCGGCCATGAAACTCCAGAACACCGACACGACGAACAGGTTGAATACAGATAGCCAGACGAAGAAGCCGCGGCTGATCCACAC
Organism: uncultured Woeseiaceae bacterium; assembly: GCA_964465665.1. Taxonomy (GTDB): domain Bacteria; phylum Pseudomonadota; class Gammaproteobacteria; order Steroidobacterales; family Woeseiaceae; genus JAKEGN01. The sequence goes on along the minus strand of CAYXKM010000277.1, from coordinate 5,503 downwards.
CTGGCTCAAGTCCGTTGCCTGCGCCCAGGAGAACGCCGCCCAGAACAGCAGGATATTGACGATAAAAAAGTAGTAGACCCAGGGCAGGAACTGGCGGCGCGGGTAGCGCGAAGTGACCCAGCCGAAAACGGGCGTCGCCAGGACCATCAGCGTGAACGTGCCGGTGAACAACCAGGGGATGTTGTCGACGCCGCCGACGATCGCCATCGCCTCACGCACTGAGCGCATCATGTAGTACGCGGACATCACACAGAAGAAGTAAACGAACGACCAGGCGACGGCCTGCAGTTCACCGCGCTCGATGCCGAGAAAGCGCGAAACTGACGTGAGCGTGGACGACTGCCCGATGGTTCTGGCCATAGATGTTATTGGGTTTCCCTGTTCGCCCGGCCAATTGCTAATGAATCGCCACCGAAAGTCCAGCGAATCGTTCCGTTCGCCGGCGGCTATTGTACTATTCGTCAGCCCCTCGAACCGGCGTCAGCTCCATCGGCCCGAGGCAGGACAATAGCAAATAATAAGGAGAGTGCGGTGGAAGCAATTGCGATAGTGACGGCCCTGGCATTGGTTCAGGCAATGTTGTTCGCGATCCTGGTTGCCAAAGCACGGGGCACTTACGGCATCAGTGCGCCCGCGATCAGCGGCAATGCGAACTTCGAGCGCGAATTCCGTGTGCACCAGAATACGCTCGAACAACTGATCATCGTCATTCCGGCCATGTGGATGTTCGGCATGTACGTGCATGCGCTCACGGCAGCTGGCCTCGGCCTGGTGTTCATCGTCTCCCGCTTTATTTATCGCAAGGCGTACCTTGCGGATCCGAAATCGCGTTCGCCGGGATTTACCATCGGCGCGGTAAGCACGATGACGCTCTTGCTCGGCAGCGTGGTCGGTGCGGCGTTGACCTGGTACCAAAACTGAACGCCGGCTAAGGCACGACACAACCTGGCGGACCGCACACGTAGCGGTCCGTGCCTGCATTTCCGTGTGCTTCGCCCGGAAACAACACTTTCGGCCACTCCCCGTTTGACGGAAGCTCTCGGCACTCATTCGTGATTGCCTGAACAAGGAGTGTTTTATGGCCGGCAGAATTGGATGGTTAACAGGGGTATTCGTTTCGGGGGCGCTCGCAACCGCGGTCGCGGCGCCGCTCCGAACGACAGGCGATGGCTGCGACAGTCTGCGAGAGGTCGTGGTCAGCCAGTTGCGCGATTTCGCGAAAGGAGCAGACGGACAGACCCTGCGGCGCCAGGACAAAGGCGCGCCGCGGATTCCAGATCCGCCCGAGTACTGCCTGGATACCGCGGCGGTAACGACGGCGGCGTTCGGCGCCGCCATGCACGAGGCCGGGATTCCGGTCACCTGGGGGCTGCAGACGAGTCGTTCCGGCGACTATTGCCTCAGTCATTACCTCGAGCAGTGTTACCCGCGCGGGGAGTTCGGTGGCGCGGCGACCGCGAGCCAGTTGAGTTTCGTGCACGATTCCTGGCGGTCGGTGAGCCAAAGCGTCAGCGCAGTCATGCCCTACGGCGTGGTAAGCGACATTGCCGTCTTCGAGACGGGAACGCTTGCCGGGTCGATGGAACAACGGTTGCGCGGCGAGTTGGCGGCGCCGGATGCGCGCAGCGATAAGCCGAAGTCTCGCGCTAACGTGCAGGATCGCTAATTGCGCATCGGCCATTTGCCGATGGTCATCTCATCATCTCCCAGCGTGCCGAGCGTTCGACTTGCCCAGAATCGCCCTTCTGACGAATCTTGCGCGGAGGAAAAGTAGCAGCGTAGCTCGAACATGTTTCTTAATTTCTGGTAAAAGTCGGCCGGCAGCGACGGATCGTCGTCTCCAATATGCAGAAACAGGCCGGGCATGCTCTTCATCAGCCAAATGTTCATCTGGCTCATCGCGTTCCGGCACCCTTCAGCCATTTGTGCCTCGGTCGCGTCGCTGTTCATCGCCAAAAAGGAGACGTATATCCGGTCGTCTGCTGGCTCATAACTCGAATTGACCTCAGACCGAAAAAACTTCAGCTCGTCATTTTCCGTCCAATACAGGCCGACTCGTTTCTCGAATTCGGTGGTCAGCGTCTCCAGTCGCATCATCCCGATATCGAGGAGGGAGGCCGGCTCGTTAATGAGGTAACGGGTAACCGGTCCGGGTTCCGCATTGCCCAACACCGGCAACAGCAGCATCGCGATGATTCGTTTCATGTGCGCACCTCCTTGCCAGCAAGCACAGGTGTTTGACCTTCGCGTGTCTCATTCTATGACAGGGGTGGTCACCGAACCATCAACCACGCGCCCGCAAGGAGCAGGACCACGGCAGCGAGGCGGCTCATATCGAGCGCCCGAACCGGGAGGTCGAATGCACCGACGTGATCGATGACGATTCCGGCGAGGAGCTGTCCGACGATCAGCAAAGTGATGGACGCAGTGGCGCCGAATCGCGGCACGGTATGGCTCAGTGACAGGTACAGAGCCAGACCGAAAACACCGCAACCGAGCATGTACCACGGCAGGCTCCGCCATTCCTGGATCTGTTCGCCGCCGCGAGCGATGAGCAGTACGAGCGATGCAACGGTTCCGCCGATGTGCACGATGAAGCTGCTCGAGGCGCCGCCGACGCGTTGCGCCATCGCGCCGGCGATGGGGGCCTGGGTGCCCACGGCGATGCCGCCGGCCAGGCCGATGGCGATGATGGTGATGGTCTCGATCAATGTCTTCTCCCTCGTTTAATGGCCGCAACCGGTTGCCGGCCTTTCATGGGCGGCAGACGCGCGAGATTCTGACATGCGATCAGGGCCAACGGATAAGACCTTCCGGCCTCATCCCGATAATGTCCCGGCGCCGCCCCGGCCGAATCGCCGCCTGGGCTCTTAGCCGGAGGCATTGCGCATGCAGAACATCACTTCGATGGCTTATCTCGATTTCGTCCGTGCGGCGTCCCGCGGCGCTGCCGATGTCCGCGTGCACAAGCCGCTCGCGGCACGCGTCATGGCGACGAGCCTTATGCCGAACGACTATAAAGTGGCATTCCGGACGTGGACCTGGATCTGGCTGTCACTGGTGCCGGTCGCGATGGCGATCGGCAGTGTGTATTCCTGGTGGTGGACGCCGGCATTGGTCGCGCTGCTTGCTATCGCCCAGTCGTTTACGCGCTTGAGAACCGCAGCCGCATTTGTCGTCGACTATGCCAAAGAAAACGAACTGTTCTACGACATCATGGTGCAGTTGGGCGTCCTGCGCGTGAGTGAGCTTCGGCGGCCTGCCGAGAAAACCGGCTGACACCTCGCCATTCCGGCGCGATTCGTCTGCCCAGCCCGCAGCCGCCACCGGTGACGATCGCGACGCGTCTTTTGCCTTCGCGACTCCTTCAATGCTTCCTACATATTCTGTTTCCGCGTTTTGGCAATGAGGTAGACTGCCGTATCCTGAAGAGCAATGGTACGTAAACGATTCGACTCTTTGTGCATGATGGACGCCTGGCTCCGGATGCAAGAATGATATGTCCCTGTTTTCAGAATTGAAGCGTCGCAACGTATTCCGGGTCGCGCTTCTCTACGTGGTGGCCAGCTGGATTGTGTTGCAGGTGGCCGACGTGGGCATCTCCCTGCTCGGCTTGCCTGTCAATGCTGGACGGCTGATTTTTCTGCTGCTGGCTGCTGGGCTTCCGCTGGTGCTGATATTTTCCTGGGTCTACGAGATCACCCCGGAGGGCATTAAGAAAGAGAAGGACACTGATCGCAGCCTTTCGGTAACGGACCAGACCGCCAAAAAACTCGATGCCGCTGTAATCGTGCTGCTCGTCATCGGCATAGGCGCCCTTGCTCTTGACCGCTTCGTGCCGGAACAAACAGGGACTCCGAGCGAACCTGAATCCGCTGCGCTCGCCGCCAGGCCGGAGAAATCGATTGCGGCAGACCGGTCGGGTGACGCGCTGACGGAACGCCCGGTGCAGCGATTCACGATCGACCTGCCGAGCAACATTCGGGACAGTCGCAATCCCTATAGTCCCGTAACCGTAACGCCGGATGGTCGAAGAGTGATCTTCCAAGCTTGGCTTGAAGGAAAGTCGAGTCTCTTTTCGCGCGCGATCGACAGTCTTGTCGCCGAGCCGATTCGCGGTTCGGAAAGCGTCGCAATTTACGCCCTTTCCCCCGACGGTGAATGGATCGTTTTTTTTGACTTTGGAGACGGGACGCTCAAAAAAATCCCGGTGGCAGGTGGCGTGCCGGTGATCCTGTGCGATCGCTGCGGTGTGGACGCGGTCGACGATGTGGCGTGGGGCGCGAACGGCGATATCGTACTGGTAACGGCGAAGCACGCGGGGCTCCTGCGCGTTTCGTCCTCGGGCGGCCAGGTGGAAGAATTGACGGCGCCCGGCCCGGAGGAGACGCACAAGCACCCGGCGTTTTCCCGCGACGGCGACATCCTGTTCTTCACGATCGGTGAGCGGGGCATCACGATGCGGAAGTCGGACCGGGTTGCGGTGCTGTCGCTGATCACGGGAGAAGAGAAGTTGCTGATGGCTGGCGCATCGGCACTCATGTTGTCCGACAGGCATCTGCTGTACTTCGCGCAGGGCACACTCTGGGCGGTGGGGTTCGACGCGGGGCGGCTGGAAGTGACGGGCGAGCCGGTCCCGGTAGCCGACGATGTGAATTACGCCGTCGAGGCGCGCTACAGCGTGTCCGGGAACGGCACGCTCGTTTACCTCATGACCACCGACTACGTCGCCAGAAGCCTCGTGTGGGTCGACCGGTTCGGTGACGAAGAGCCGGTGGACATCGAGCGGCGCCCTTACTACCGGCCGAATATCTCGCCCGATGGGCAATCGATCGCGGTGGTTGTGGAGGCCAGGGAGGGAGCCGACCTGTGGATGTATTCCATCGATCGGGGCACGTCGAGCCGCCTGACGTTCGATGAATCCGGGGAGACGAGCCCGGTGTGGAGTCCCGACGGCCGCTACGTGTACTACTCGTCCAATCGCATCGACAATCTGTTCCGCGTTGCGACCACCGGCGCGCACTCGATCGAACGGCTCACCAGCAGTCCGAAGTACCAGTTCCCCAGCGGAATCTCGCCCGACGGAAGCATCCTGTTCTTCGATAGTGACCAAGGCAGCGATATAAATTTCGATGTGTCGGTGTTGAAACTGTCCGCCGAGCCCACGCCGGAGCCGCTCCTCCACAGCGAATTCCACGAGTTTGGTGCCGTCCCCTCGCCCGACGGGCAGTGGCTCGCGTATGCATCAAACGTGAGCGGGAACGTCGAAATCTACCTCCGGCCGTACCCGGACATCGAGGCCGGCCGGTGGCAGGTCTCGGTGGGGGGGTTGTCGCCAGTTCTCTGGAACCCGGTTGTCTGGGACAGAAGTGGCAAACGACTGTTCTACGGCGGCGCCTCCCACATGATGTCGGTCGGCATCGAAACGACGCCGTGCGCGTTGATCGAAACGCCGCCGACGCCTTGGTTTCGGAAACCGAATCGGCAAAACCCGCCTTGCGCC
>CAYXKM010000276.1:0-3976 GCA_964465665.1 uncultured Woeseiaceae bacterium | reverse complement strand
AGATCGCCTATGGGTGCCGTCACGGTGAGATCCAGGATAGCGCGATAGATGTCGCGATCGCTCGCCTCATCCGGCAGCGGAGCTTCCTCGCCGCTGACGACCTCGCCGCGCAACTGGCGCAATCGCGCTCGATCACGTCGGAACAGTTCCTCGCCAAGCGGAATCAGGTCGAGCAGTTGCCGCCCGGTGCGGTCCTGTCTGGCGGGCAAACGGTAAAAAACCCGCCTGCCGTCCCTGAAGCGGGTCAGCAGACCCGCTTCGCAAAGCTGTTTCAGGTGTTGCGATGTGCGCGGCTGGCTGAGACCGACGACTTCTGTCAGCTCGGAGACGCTGCACTCCCCCTGGGCGCACAGTGCCAGGAGGCGCATGCGCGTATCGTCTGCGAGGGTTCGAAGTTGCTGCAACAGCAGGCCGCTGGTATTTTCCATAAATATATAAAGATATTTTTATATTTTAGGGTAACAGCCTAACATAGCCCGGACCCTCACAGCCAGCGGCCGATGCCGGTTTGACTCGATCCGCCGTGGCACCGGCCCGTCAAGGGAAACAGGTTGCTGCTCGGCCGGTGACGCGGCGGCATGTCAGTGGAGGCGTGCGGGATATCGGCGGCGGCGCGCCGGTGTGGTCTTCGAGCGAGATCGGGTTTCCGAGCGAGAAGACTACCCGGCGTGTTGCCGGCCTGTCAGCGGAAACAGGTTGCTGCTCGGCCGGTGACGCGGCGGTATGCCTTACGAGCGAATTTGAATTTCTGAGCGAGAAAGGCATGGCGCCGTGGCGCCGGCCTTGTCAGCGGAGACAATTTGCCGGTCGGCCGGTGACGCGGCGGTATGCCTTACGAGCGAATTTGAGTTTCTGAGCGAGAAAGGCATGGCGCCGTGGCGCCGGCCTAATGCGATGCTACTCAAAAGGCGTCAGTGCACGCTGTCGGATACGGGGCTCTCGGCTCCGGCAAAGAGCCTGGCGATATCGACGGCATCGAATCGCCGCGTGCGGCCGCAGTACTCGCAGGTCACTTCCACGCGTCCCTGCTCCTCGCACGCGGAGCGGGTGTCGGCCTCGCCCAGTAGTCGCAGGACGTCTGCCGCACGTTTCCGCGAGCACTTGCAGCGAAATTCCAGTGCATGGGGCTCGAAGAAACGCAAATCGTCTTCGGCAAACAGCCTGTGCAGCAGATCCGCACCGACCCCGTCGCTGATGTCGGCGGGACGCAGTGTTGCCGCAAGCAGGCCGAGGCGTATCCAGTCATCACCTTCCATGCCGCCCTGACCAGGCAATTGTTGCAACAGGATGCCGCCGCAACTGACACGTTCACTGACCAACTGCATGTGGCTCGGCACCTGCACCGAGCGGCGGTAGTAGTTCTGCAGGCTGTCAGCCAACTCGTTGCCACTGACCTCGACGATGCCCTGGTACGGTTGCGCCATTGCCCCCGCATCCAGCGTTATAGCGCAACGGGCGTTGGCGACCAGGTCTTTGTAGGCAGCATCGACACTCGCACCAGGCGCGCTCGCCATGCCGCGGAGCTGCAGATCGCTGGTGCATTGCATGACCAGGATCGACAGCGGCCCGTCGCCGCTGATCTGCAAAGTAATCGTGCCTTCGAACTTCAGGCTTTGTGCTATCAGGCCGGTGGCAGCAGCGGAGTGCCCGAGTACCTGCAGGACCTGCGGACCGTAATCATGCCCCAGCTGCATCCGTTGCCAGGCACTTTTCAGCTGGATCACGGCGCCTCGGACGGGAAGCGCTTCAAAGACAAACGGTATGACGGTATCGGAATGCGTCTGCATGCTTACCCGGCCTCGACCAGCCGTTTCTTCAGTATCTCGTTGACCTGTTCGGGATTCGCTCTGCCGCCGGTCTGTTTCATGACCTGGCCGACGAAGAAGCCGAAGAGTTTGTCCTTGCCACTGCGAAAATCCGCAACCTGGGTCGGGTGTGCGTCCATGACAGCCTGCGCGATCGCCTCGATCGCCGCGCTGTCAGTGATCTGCGTCAGTCCTTTCTTGCGAATGATCTGGTCTGCACTGCCCTCGCCCGCCCACATCGCTTCGAAGACTTCCTTGGCGATCTTGCCACTGATGCTCCTGTCGACGATCCGGTCCAAGAGGCCTGCAAGTTCCGCGGCGCCGATTTTGCCATGCTCGATATCCAGGTTGTCGCGATTCAGGGCTGCCGACAATTCACCTATGACCCAGTTAGCGGCGAGCAGCGGCGGCGCCACCGTCACGCCCACCAGCGTTTCGAAGTAGTCCGCGAGCTCGCGACTGGATACTAGGATATCCGCGTCCTCGGGCCGCAGCCCGTACTGACTCTGCACACGGGCTTTCTTCGCATCCGGCAGCTCCGGCAGTAACTCGCGCAGTTTTTGCACGTAAGCCGGCGCAATCTCGACCGGCAGCAGGTCCGGGTCCGGGAAATAGCGGTAGTCGTTGGCCTCTTCCTTGCTGCGCATCGGACGTGTTTCGTTTCGCTCGGCGTCGTACAGTCGGGTCTCCTGCACCACCGTTCCGCCGTCCTCGATCAGCTCGATCTGCCGTTCGATCTCGAAGTTTATGGCTTTGTCGATGAAGCGGAACGAGTTCAGGTTCTTGAGTTCGGTGCGAGTGCCGAGCGCCTTTTGGCCGGCCGGTCGTACCGACACGTTGGCGTCACAGCGAAACGAGCCTTCCTGCATGTTGCCGTCGGATATGCCGAGATAACGCACGATCGAGTGTATCTTGCGCAAATAGGCAACAGCTTCAGCAGCCGAACGCATATCCGGCTCCGATACGATTTCCAGCAATGGTGTGCCAGCCCTGTTGAGATCGATGCCCGAGTACTGGCCGAAACCCTCGTGTATCGACTTGCCCGCGTCTTCCTCGAGATGGGCGCGGGTAATGCCGATACGTTTTTCCGTACCCTCTTCCGTGCGTATCATCAATTCGCCATTGGCGACGATCGGCAGCTCGTACTGACTGATCTGGTATCCCTTGGGAAGATCCGGATAGAAGTAGTTTTTGCGGGCGAAGACGGAGCGCGTCGCAATCGTTGCATTGACCGCGAGACCGAACAGGCAGGCCATGCGCACCACCTCCGCGTTGAGTACCGGCAGAACGCCGGGATAGCCCAGGTCGACCAGGCAGGCCTGCACGTTGGGTGCTGCGCCGTAGGCCGTCGATGCACCCGAGAAAATTTTGCTCCGCGTGGCAAGCTGGCAATGAATCTCCAGCCCAATCACGACCTCCCAGCCGGCTTTCATGCGCAGGACTCAGGCGTGCGCTCATGCCAGTCCGTCAGTTGCTGATACTGATGTGCGCAGGCCAGCAACTTCTCCTCGGCAAAATGCGCGCCCACTAATTGCAACCCGACAGGAAGCCGGCCGGCAAATCCGCAGGGAACCGAGATCCCGGGCAGGCCGGCCAGGTTGGCGCCGATGGTGTAAATGTCGTTCAGGTACATCGTTATCGGATCGTCTGTCTTGGCCCCGAGCGCAAACGCGGGCGTCGGGGCTGTGGGTCCCGCGATGACATCGACTTTGGCAAATGCCTTGCGGAAATCCTCGCTGATCAGCTGGCGCACTTTCTGTGCCTGCAGGTAATAGGCGTCGAAATAGCCTGCCGAAAGGACGTAGGTACCGGTCATGATGCGGCGCTTCACTTCCGCGCCAAAGCCCTCGCCACGGCTCCGGCAGTAAAGGTCCAGGAGATCCCTGGGATCGGACGCGCGGTAGCCGAATCGCACCCCGTCAAAACGCGACAGGTTGGATGAACATTCCGCCGGAGCGACAACATAGTAGGTCGGCACGGACAGGTCGAGGTGCGGCAGATCGACTTCCGTGAGCACTGCGCCTTCGGATTCGAGGACTGCCAGCGCTTCCCTCACGCGCGCCGCACATTCCGGATCGAGGCCTGCATCGAAATGCTGTCGCACAATGCCGATACGCAATCCGAAAAGCGGCGCCGCAAGCCCCGCGACGTAGTCCGGAACCGGGTGGTCG
>CAYXKM010000275.1:0-5263 GCA_964465665.1 uncultured Woeseiaceae bacterium | reverse complement strand
GAAACTCGGTGACTCGTCCTGGTTGCCGGCAGAGACGACCAGCAATTGCCGCGTTTCTACATCCAGCACGGCAATTCGATAATTGCCCCGGTCCAGGTGCACGAGCGCCAGTTTCTTTCCGTCCGGCGACAATCTCGGCCTGGCATTATAGCTGCCTTCGAACGTAACCCGCTCCGCAGTTCCGCCGCTGGCGCTCACTTTATAGATCTGCGGTCCACCGCTGCGGTCCGATGTGAAGTAGATTTCGCGGCCATCGGGGGACCAGCTGCCCTCGGTGTCGATCGCGCGATCGGTGGTAAGGCGGGTCAGTTCCCGACTGTTAAGATCGAGTGTATGGATGTCGAGATTGCCGTCGACCCCGCCGAGCGTCAGCACCAGCACCCGCCCGTCTGGCGAAAACGCCGGCGAGCCGTTGATACCGGGCAGGCTCGACACCTTGATTCGATTGCCCGTGCGCAGCGTCTGCACGAATATACCCGACTGATTGCCCTCGAAGGACACGTAAGCAAGCCGGCGGCTGTCGGGCGACCATGCCGGCGACATGATCGGGTCGCGCGATTCCATGATCGTGTTTTCGTTCTCACCGTCGGCATCCGAGACAACCAGCGTGTAAGTCTTGCCGGCGCCCTGCCCCTGAGCGGTCACGTATGCCACCTGGGTGCCGAAGACGCCCGGAATGCCCGTGAGTTTCTCGTAGATCATGTCTGCCGCCCGATGCGCAGCCGAGCGCATGGTGCCGCGACTGGCAGGCATGCGATACCCGACAAGCTGCTGCTTGCCGAACACGTCGAACAGCTGGAATTGAATGCTGTAAGCGTTGTCGCCGGTCTGGGTCACCTTGCCGACGACAATGGCCTCGACTCCGAGTATCGACCAGTCATCGAAGTCCACGTCGACTCCGGCGGTCGGCTTCTGCAGCATGCTCGTTTCGTCAATGGCATCGAAGCGGCCGCTGCGCTCGAGGTCTGCGGCGATAACTCCTGCAATGTCCAGCGGTGCGCCGGCGCCACTGCCTTCCCAGCCGAAGGGCACGACCGCCACCGGCGTACGCTTTCCTACGCCTTTAGTGATCTCGATGACCAACTCGGCCCGCGCCGACAGGCAGAACGTGACCAGCAGCAGCGTACCGACGGATCGTTGCAAACAGTGCATAAAATGTTTCCGCATCAGGGCTCAAGCCTCTCTATTGTTCAGTTTTCAGTATCAATCGCAAGTTTCTTTCGAAAACACTTGGGTCGGGTGGCGGCGGCAAGGGCGAGGATCTTTTGACGGCTGCCTCGACCGAGCGTTGCAGTGCATCGTCTCCGCCGCAGCTCACAATCGTTACACCGGTCACTTCGCCACCGGGAATCTGGCGAACAATCACCTCGCATTCGCTGCCGGAACGTGCGCTCGCGGGCGGCGACCAGTTCCGGTAAATATGATTGTGAATCGAGAGAACGTAGCGCTCCTTGAGTCCCGCGTTCATTGCTGCGAAGCGCTTCTCCTCCGCATCTATCTCGGCATCACGCCTCTGCTGCAGTGCCGCCAGCTCCGCCTCTTTGCGCAAACGCTCGTTTTCCTGCCGTTGTCGTTCGATGTCCTCAAGACGTTTGCGTTCCGCTTCCTGTTCCCGTTTCTCTCTTTCTGCTTCATCGCGTTGCTTCCGCTCGACTTCGGCCTGCTGTTTGCGTTTTTCTTCGGCGACTTTCTCGAGCTGAATCCGCTCCTGCTCGGCGCGCAGGTCCTCGAGCCGCTTTTGTTCTTCCGCGGCCCGCCGTTTCGCTTCCTCGGGATCCGGTTGCGGAACCACCGCCGGTTCGGGTTCGGGTTCCTGTTCGGGTTCCGGTTCGGGTTCGGGCTCAGGCTCGATCACCGGTGGCAACTCTACAACCGGCGCATTCGCAATGTCGGACTCGGCCACCAGGCTCGCGCTGACCGCCAGCGGAATGACCGGATGCTTAGGTCGGGAGAAATCGTAGACGAACACCATCGACGTTAGCAGCAGTGCGTGCAGAGCCGCGGCAAGAAATACCGGGATGATGTTATAGGTATCACGAATCATCGCGGATGCTCTGCCCTACTCCGGCACGGGATAGGTTTCCAGGGGATCCGTGACGAAGCCGACTTGGTCCGCGCCCGCCTGTTGCAACAGCACCATGGCGCCGACCACGTTGCCGTAGGGCACTGCCCGATCCGCCTTCACCAGCACCGGTGTATCCGGCCGTTTGCCTAACACGGCGGCGGTCAGTGAGACGATCTTCTGGGCACCGGACGGTTTGTCTTCGTCATCGCCGACATTGATATACAGGTTTCCCTGAGCGTCGACGCTGATCACGATCGGCGGGTGGTCGGGTTCGTTGGCAATCGGTTCTGCTCCGGCTTTCGGCAGATCGACCTTGACTCCCTGGGTGAGCAACGGAGCAGTCACCATGAAGATGATCAGCAGCACCAGCATCACGTCGATATAGGGTACGACGTTGATTTCAGACATGAGTTTGCGTTTCTGCAGCGGTGAAGGCATTTCAGGCACTCCTCTTTTTCGCCCGCGTATGCCGTTGCAGGATACTCAGGAATTCCTCGGTGAAGCTGTCGTAGCGGATTTCCAGTCGCGCCACCTTGTCCGCATAGCGATTGAATGCGACCACAGCCGGAATGGCAGCGAACAGTCCCATCGCGGTGGCAATCAGCGCCTCGGCGATTCCCGGGGCGACCTGCGCGAGCGTCGCAGTCTGGGCGTTTCCGAGCCCGCGAAAGGAGTTCATTATTCCGATAACTGTGCCGAACAATCCGACGAAGGGGCTGGTGGAACCAATCGTAGCGAGAGTCGCCAGGCTTTGTTCGAGCCGGTCCACCTCCCGCATTTGTGCGACCCGCATGGCGCGACGGCTTTCCTCGAGTACCTTGTCCGGCTGAATGTCGTCCTGTTGTGACCCGCGGTTGAACTCCCGGAATCCGGCTTCGAAAATGCTGGCCATACCGACGCTGCCATCCTTCTGCCGCGTGGCATTGCGATACAGGGTGTTCAGGTCGCCACCCGACCAGAAGTTCGCCTCGAACTCGTCGGAAGCAGACTTGGTTCGCATGATCAGCCGCCGTTTCGTGAAGATGATGCTCCAGGAAACAAAGGAAGCAATGAGCAGCGACAGCATCACCATCTGCACCACGACGCTTGCGCCCATGACCAGGCTGATGAACGACAAATTCGTTGTCATAGTGAGAAGTCCTTGAAGAGGGTTTCGGGCAGGCGGGCAGGCTTCAATGTGTCGGCGTTCAGAAACGCGGCGCGTATGCTGCCATGACACAGCAGTTCGCCGTCAATGTTGTTACGAAAGATGTCCTGTCCTATGGAAAAGGTCGCACGCGACAGGTCGGTAAGACGTGCGGTCACTGCCAGCTGGTCGTTGAACCTGGCCGGCGAGACGAACTGCGCTGTCATGTCAACGACGACAAAAATCCGCCTGTCCTTTTTCATCAGGATGTCCTGTTCGACGCCCAGCGATCGAATCCATTCGGTGCGCGCACGCTCCATGAACTTGAAGTAATTCGCGTAATAAACCACGCCCTGGGCATCGCTGTCCTCGTAATAGACACGGACGGGCCAGACGAAGGTTTTGCCGTTTTTGCTGTCACTCACTGCTGGCTGCTCACGACTGGTCGAAAAGTGGCAGTTCCGGGACAGGATCTCTTGCTGGTGGCGACAGGCCGAAATGCAGATAGGCGTTGCGTGTCGCAACCCGGCCCCGGGCGGTGCGCATCATGAAGCCCTGTTGAATCAGGTAGGGCTCGAGGACGTCCTCGATCGTCCCCCGCTCTTCACTTACCGCGGCGGCCAGGCTGTCAATGCCGACAGGCCCGCCGTCGAACTTTTCGATGATCGTTTGCAGCAAGCGCCGATCCATGGCATCGAATCCGTTCGGATCGACTTCCAGCATATCCATGGCACTGACGGCAACCGCTTCGGTAACGACACCATCCGCCTGGACTTCCGCAAAATCACGTACCCGCCGTAACAACCGGTTGACGATACGCGGGGTGCCGCGAGCCCGTCGGGCAATCTGCTTCGCGCCCGCAGCCTCGATCGGCAGGTTGAAAATCCCGGCAGAGCGATGCGCAATCGCTTCGAGTTCCTCCACCGTATAGAACTCGAGGCGTTGCACGATGCCGAAACGGTCTCGCAGCGGTGAGGTCAGGAGGCCCGCCCGCGTGGTTGCGCCTACGAGGGTGAATGGTGGCAGGTCCAGCTTGATCGAGCGTGCTGCCGGACCCTCGCCGATCATGATATCGAGCTGAAAATCCTCCATCGCCGGGTAAAGCACCTCTTCCACCACCGGGCTCAGTCGATGAATCTCGTCCACAAACAGGACGTCATTGGGCTCGAGATTGGTCAGAATAGCGGCGAGATCACCGGGCCGTTCCAGCACAGGTCCGGCGGTCAGTCGCAGATTGACTCCCATTTCGTTGGCAATGATATGCGCCAGCGTTGTTTTGCCGAGGCCGGGCGGACCGAAAATCAGCACGTGATCCAGCGCTTCGCGGCGATTGCGGGCCGCAGTCACGAAAATACGCATTTGCTCCTTGACCACCGGCTGGCCGACGTAGTCTTTCAGGGTCTTCGGACGAATCGCGCGATCGAATGCGCGGTCGTCTTCCCGGGAGACAGCTGCGGTTATCCTGTCGTGTTCGATGCCAGCCATGACTCAGTTCACAACCCGTTTGAGGGCAAGACGAATGATTTCTTCCGCCGACTTGCCGTCGGTGTCCAGTTGTGCAAGCAGGCGTCTGACTTCGGCCGGCTTGTAGCCGAGCGCCACGAGTGCGTCCACGGCTTCGTTCCTCGGTTCGGCGGTTGCAGCAGCGGTTCTGGCACCTTCGGTACCGGCCGCACGGTCCAGGCGGTCGCGCATCTCAATGATCAATCGCTCCGCAGTCTTCCGCCCTACACCGGGAATCTTCACCAACATCGCCGTGTCTTCGAGGCGCACACAACGATGAAAATCACTGACACTCATCGCGGAGAGTACAGACAGCGCAATTTTTGCCCCGACACCGCTGACACGGAGCAGGCTGCGAAACAGCGCTTTTTCCTCGTCGCTGGCGAATCCATAAAGTATCTGGGCATCCTCGCGCACTTGCAGATGCGTGTACAGAAATACTTCCTGTCCGATCGGTGGCAGTTCCAGGAACGTCGACATCGGTGTCTCAACCTGGTACCCGACGCCATTGCACTCGAGGATGATCTGCGGAGCCTGTTTCGCGGTCAGCAAGCCGCGCAGCGATCCGA
>CAYXKM010000274.1:0-2576 GCA_964465665.1 uncultured Woeseiaceae bacterium | reverse complement strand
TCCGTAGGTTCGATGGCCCGATGTAGGATTATTCATGAACGGCACATTGGCAGGGGCGGAGGCGTGCCCCGGGGAGGGCTTTTCAGGGCGGTGGCGGACAGGGCCGTCCGGCACAGAGCGTACAGGGACGTATTCACAGCGTCCCTGAAAAGCCCTCCCCGGGGTGCGCCTCCGCTTACCACCAAAACAAAACGTTCATGAATAATCCGGACAGTCCCGGGTAAATTCGAGTGCGATGCGCTCCAGCGTGTGGCCGCCGCTGTTCATTTCCGCGAGGTGTTCGGCGAATGTACGGCCGGTGACCGGATGCCGGGTTTCCGCGGCGATATCGACCAGCGGCTGCAGCACGAAGTCATACACCAGCACATCCTCGCGGGGCAGCGGTGGATCGTCGGAAATCATGTCTGACCAGAGCAATAAATCGATATCGAGTGTGCGTGATGCGAGGCGCTCGCCCTCGCGAACACGACCGGCGCGCTCGTGCAGCTGCTCGAAATATTCATTCAGTTCGCCGGGTGTTTGCGTTGTGTCGAATGTGGCGACCATGTTCAGGAAGTCGGCGCCGGAAAAACCGACCGGTGCATTGCGATAGACCGGTGACAGCGTCATTGCGCCGAAGCATCGTTGCAGTTCGCGCACGGCAAATTGCAGGTTGTGGCGTGGCCTCAGGTTGCTGCCAATGCCGACATAGACCCGCGCCATCAGTCAGGTTTCTTTGCTGCGCCGGATCAGTATGCCGACATCGCGCGAGCCGCGAATCGCGCCGGGCTTGTTCACCCGCACCTGCACCCATGGCACATCGAATTCGTCCAGCACTATCGCGGCAATATTCTCGGCCAGCGTTTCCACCAGCTGGTAGCTCGAGTCGGCAACGAACTGCTGGACCCGCTTGGCAACCGCCTTGTAGTTCAGCGTATCGTCGATGTTGTCGGTAGCGGCCGCGCGACGGATGTCCGCGCCCATTTCAAGGTCGATGCCGACAGTTTGCCGAATCCGTCTTTCCCAATCCCAGATACCAACAACGGTCTCTACTTTGAGGTCGTGCAGAAAAATCGTATCCATGTTGGCAGGTTTCGCTTGCATGATGTTCACGCCGCAACGGGCGGCTCCAGTTCATCGAGGCGCCAGCGTGCCCGTGCCTCGATCGTGGTCGGCGGCACGGCGTCGGTGATGCGCAGGGCGCCGGCCGCGGCGATCATCGCGCCGTTGTCGGTGCAGAATTCCAGCCGGGGATAGTACACGCGGCCGTCGAAGCGCGCCGCCAGATCCTCGCGCAACAGTGTATTCGCGCCGACACCGCCGGCAACCACGATCCGCGTGAGCCCGGTCCGCGCCGCTGCCTGCAGCGTCTTGCCAACGAGGGTATCGACGGCGGCGCGCTGGAATGACGCGGCGATGTCGGCTCTCGATGCTTCCAGCCGGTCTTCCGCTTCGGCCTCGCGCACCGCCAGCATGACTGCCGTCTTCAGACCACTGAAGCTGAAGTCGAGTGCGGGACGATGCAACATCGGCCGCGGCAATGCCACGGCGTCGTCCTTGCCGCCGGTTGCCAGACGCGCCAGTGCCGCGCCGCACGGATAGCCCAGGCCCAGCAATTTCGCCGTCTTGTCGAACGCCTCGCCGACGGCATCATCGAGCGTCGTGCCCAGGACGCGGTACCGGCCGACGCCGGCAACGCTCACGAGCATCGTGTGGCCGCCTGACACCAGCAGGGCAAGAAACGGAAAGGGCGGCGGCTCCGGCTCCAGCATCGGTGCGAGGAGGTGCCCTTCCATATGATGTACCGGAATGACCGGCACGTTCCAGGCCATCGCCAGGCCGCTGGCGAGGCCGCTACCGACCATCAACGCACCGATCAGGCCCGGCCCGGCGGTATAGGCGATGGCATCGGTGCGCTCCATGCCCGCACGTTCGAGCGTTTCCTGGACCAGGGGCAGCAGCCTCCGGACATGGTCGCGCGACGCGATCTCGGGCACCACACCGCCATAGACCGCGTGCAGGTCAACCTGGCTGTGCAACGCCTCCGCAAGCAGGCCGCCCGCCGTGTCAAACACGGCGACCCCGGTCTCGTCGCAACTCGTTTCTATGCCCAGTACCCGCATCGCCGGCGCATCATACCGGAGCCGCGGCCAAAACGGCGCGGCGGGAGGCACGATTCGCTCATCTAAAGCTTTGCAAAAAGCACCATCCGCGGATATTATGGCGGGTCTTGTCCCGGCCCAGGTGCCGGGTTTCCTTACTCTGAACCTAAAAGTTAGCGAACCGTATGCCGAGTGTCCGTCTGAAAGAAAACGAATATTTCGATGCAGCCCTGCGCCGCTTCAAGCGTGCCTGCGAGAAGGCCGGTGTTCTGACCGAGCTTCGCCGTCGCGAGTTCTACGAGAAGCCTACCCAGGAGCGCAAACGCAAGAAAGCAGCGGCCGTCAAGCGCCACTTGAAGCGCGTTTCGCGCGAAGTCGCGCGCCGCAAGCGCCTCTACTGAATACTCCTGAAACCGCTGCAGCCGCCGGAATTGAAGCCGCGGCGCCGCGACCAGGGACGGTAGCCATGACGCTGAAAGGCCGTATCCAGTCCGA
>CAYXKM010000273.1:0-11764 GCA_964465665.1 uncultured Woeseiaceae bacterium | reverse complement strand
GCATGCTTCGCGACCATGGCATCGATAAACCGGTTGTGCTGCTTGCAGGCGTGTTGACTCCGGACGACCTGCGGGATGCTACGAACCTTGATTGTGAGCTGGTAGTGCACAATCGTCTGCAACTCGAAATGCTGGAGGCCTCCGGCTCCGGATCGGCGACAGTCTGGTTGAAGGTCGACACCGGAATGCACCGCCTCGGCATCGAGCCGGACGATGTGGACGAATACCTTGCGCGCTTGCGCCGCTGTCGCGCGGTTCGCGATGTGCGACTGATGTCGCATCTGGCCAATGCGGACAATACGGCCGACCCCACGACCTCCCTGCAGTTGCAGCGTTTCAAAAGGGTTGCGAACGATTTTGCAGGAGACATCAGCGTTGCAAATTCGGCAGCCATACTTGGGTGGGGCGGAGCCTGTGGCCTCGCATCGCCGGATACGTCGAAGATCTGGGTCAGGCCCGGAATTGCGCTGTACGGTATATCGCCATTTCCGATGCAATGCGGCGCCGATCTCGGTTTGCAACCGGTGATGGAATTCGAATCGAGCCTGATTGCCGTCAAACCGGTGGAAAACGGCGACGCCGTCGGATACGGCGGTACCTGGAAAGCGAACGAGGACACGAGCATCGGAATCGTGTCGGCCGGGTACGGCGATGGCTATCCGAGGTTTCTGCCATCGGGAACACCGATCCGGGTCAATGACCGGCGCGTACCGCTGGTCGGGACCGTGTCGATGGATATGCTGGCCGTCGATCTCGGGCAGGGCGCCACCGATCGGCCGGGGGACCCGGTTGTACTTTGGGGGGATGAGCTTCCTGCGGAAGAAGTTGCAGCCTGTGCAGGCACGATTGCCTACCAGTTGGTTTGCGGCGTGACCCACCGCGAACCAGGCGAAGTTATACCGGCGTAACCGGCAGCATCGGCGCCCGAAACCTCAGCTGATAAAAAATCCCATCTTGACGCCGGCGAGCTGTACTACGTCGTTGTCGGACAGCTTACGAGCCTGCGCGCCAATGGGCTGCCCGTTTACCAGTGGATAGTCGCCTTCCTCACCGCTTTCGACGTGCACGATGAAATAGCCCTCGGCGCGTCGCGTGATAGCGGCCACCTGCACGCCAGGCCGGCCAAGAGTGGTCAGCGCCTTGTTCAATTCGAGCTCGCGTCCGGCAAATGCGCCACTCAACACCTGCAGCTTGGCAAGCGGCAATGACTTCGGCGCGAGGCTCGGATCGATGCCGGCGTGTGTGCTGGTATGCGAGGGCGCCTTCGCGCCTGGCTGCGCAACAGGTGGTGGCTGGATTTTCGGTGCCGGTTTGCGCTCCGATTGCGGCATGTCCACCTTGACGTCGACGCGCTTTTCCGTTGCCCGTTGCTCTTCGGCAGCTGCCGCCTTCGCTGCCTGCGCCGCAGCTCTTTCGGCTTTAGCCAGCTGGTCTGCACTCTGCTGACCGGCCGGAATGACCATGGTTTTTTCGAACTCGTCCTGCTCCGCGTCGTTGGTCTGCTGATCGGCAAATCGTAACTGATGATGGCCGATCGTGATGACGTCGCCGTGCTGAAGGGCATGCTTCTTGATCAGCTTGCCGTTGACGTACGTGCCATTGGTGCTGTTCAGGTCTTCGAGAAATGAATCGTTCAGGATGTTGATTATCAGCGAGTGGTGGCCGCTGACGGCCGGGTTGTCGATTCGAACGTCGTTATCCGGCAGTCGTCCAACGGTATATCGCTCCTTGGACATGTTGTATTCAGCCAGAACCTGGCTATCCAGACTCAGTATTAACCGTGCCATATTCTTATTGCCGCTCTAGTCTTGACCGATGATCGCGGGGTAACCAGGGATGCTGCTTTATGCGTGCAGTTTCTCCGGACCCTGCCCCCCTTATTTGCGAAACAGACTCGCAAGCTTCGCCAAAATACTCTTCCTGGCAGCGAACGGCTCCAGGACCTGCGCCAGCATGACCGACACGTTGTCGCGCCCGCCATGATCGTTGGTCAGCTGTACAAGTTGTTGACCAACCACATCAAGGCTAGCATTAAACGTCCTGATAGTTAAGTGAATATCCTCATCTTCGACCATGTCCGGCAAGCCGTCTGAGCACAGCAGGTAGATATCTCCGGGTTCGACATCGTACTCTTGTACCTCGACCTCCACGGAGGGTTCGACTCCGAGTGCGCGGGTGACGTAATTGCGGTTGGTGGATCGCTGGGCCTCCTCTTCCGAGTAAAAGCCACGATCTACCAGCTCCTGAAGCAGCGAATGGTCCAGGGTCAGTTGGTCGAACCGGTCGCCACGCAGTCGGTATGCCCTCGAGTCGCCGACGTGGGCCAGGGATATCCTGTTGTCGTAGAACATGGCCGCCACGAGGGTGGTGCCCATGCCCTCGCAATGTGTCTGGCTCTGTGCGGTCTGGAAAATGATCTTGTTGGCGCGCGCAACGGCATCGCGCAACACGATCGACTGGCGCATCAAACCCGTGGTGGCATCGACGTCATTGCGTTTCTCGCGATGGGCGCCTTCTGCCGCCAGCTCGGTGATGGTTTGAACGGCAATGCCGCTTGCGACCTCGCCGGCGTTGTAGCCACCCATGCCGTCGGCAAGGACCATGAGTCCGATGTCGGCATTCGATCCGATCGCGTCCTCGTTATGTTCGCGAACTTTGCCGGTATCAGAAATCTCGGCTAATTTTATCTTTCCACGCAGACTCATTGTGTCCTTTGTGCCTATCTTGTTATTTCAGATCGACGCGTACTTGGCGCAGTTACGCAAAGCGGCGGCCATATCGCCGCCGTTCACGAAGCGATTCTCCGGACGCTTCGCCATCGCCTTGAACAATAAGGCGTCCACACTGGGTGGGACTCCCGGCCGTCGATTGGAGACAGGCGCCGGATCCTCGGTCGTTATCTTTGTCATGAGTACCGCGATATTAGTGGCTTTGAAAGGAACTTCCCCTGTGATCAGCTCATATAGAGTAACACCAAGCGAAAATAAGTCCGATAGCCCGGTAAGGGGCTCGGCATTGAGTTGTTCGGGAGACATGTACATCGGTGTACCCAGAACGATGCCGGTCTTCGTCCTGTTATTGTCGGTCATCCGGGCAACACCAAAGTCGCTTATCTTAAGGGTATCGTCCTTGCGATTGTAAAGCAGATTCGCCGGCTTGATGTCACGATGGATGACTCCCTGGTTGTGCGCATAGTCCAGCGCTTCCGCCGTCCTGGCACAAAGTTCGAGTGCCTTGCGCGGCGCGAGCAGTTTCTTCGGATCTGTGAAACTGGTCAGAGGCACCCCCGGCAGGTATTCCATGGCAATGTAAGCCAGGTGCTTGTCTTCCCCGGCGTCGAATACCGTAATGATATTCGGGTGATTGAGGCGGCCGGCTGATTCCGCTTCCCGAAAGAAGCGCACGCGGGCTTCAGCCAGTTCTTCATCCTCAAATTCCTTTTCAATGGGAATGACCTTTAGTGCGACCGCCCGATTTATGCGGGGATCTCTCGCGAGATACACGGCACCCATTGCGCCCCGGCCGATTTTTCTTTCGATGACGTAACGTCCGAGACGCTGAGGCGTACCTCCATCGCCATTGCGCGTCGACAGCTTGTTGTTCGGTTCGGTTGTGGTGTGGGTGCGTTTCATCCACTCCAGCACCGCTTCCGCTCGTTCCGGTTTGGCCTGGCTTTCGAATGCGAGTGACAACTTGTACATTGCGGTAGCCACGGCGTCACTCGGAGCGCAACGCCGGAACTCGGCGAACGCAGGTTCGAGCCGTCCTGCCGCGAGAAAATCCGATCCGCGCTTGTAGGCATTGACAGCCGCTTTCCGGACGGTGCCGGCCAGCCACCAGCAAAGTGCACCGGCCCCGACAAATATGATCAGGGCGCGGCCGATATCCAGTCGCACCCGGCCGACCAGAAGCATCAATGCATCGAGCAGCAGAAGACTGACCAGGGCGACGGTGGTGATCAATATGATTTCACGACGATTGCGTCCGGGAAGAAACAGCACTGACAGTATGCAGAGCAATGCCGGAATGAACAGCTCCAGTGCCTTGATCCAGGCAGGTGCAATGACGACTTTGTGCTGCTCGATGTTGGCCAGGAGCGACGCGACGATCTCGGATCGGGTTACAAACTGGCCGGAAGGCAAAGTCGCGGCCGAGCCGACCAGCGCAGGGCTGCTATCGATGAAAACGGTCTGGCCCTCGATACTCACCGCATCGATTTCCCCGCTGAGGAGCTGTGCCGCGGTGATTCTTGGAACAGCGGCATAGTTGGTAAGAAAGTACGATAAATCCGAACTCGACAGCCGAGGATCGGCGGCGAATGCCGGATCGTGATGTGCGATCGCCAGCGGCAGCGATGGCGTCATGATGCCGCCCTGCAGATTCCACATGGTGGCGCTGCGAAGTATTCCGTCCCGGTCCGGCCGCAGCTGCAGCGATCCGCTTTTCGTCGCAACATCTGCGAAGCGACTGTCAGCTGGAACGAAAACGGGTACAACGGTAGCCACGGTGGCTGCCCATCCCGGCAACTCGCCGGATGCGTCGAGGTCGGGCGGTTCAGCCATGATGATGCGAGCAGGGCCGAGCGAATTGAGTGTCTCGATGAGCTGGCCGTAGGTATTGCTGATTTCGGCCTTGGACCTTTTTGCCGGGTTGATGCTGATGATCAACCCGTCCTGCAACGGTTCGTTGCGCACGTGCGCGGCAACCTGATCGTAAATAAAGCGATCGATCGCCCCCGACCAATCGGCGACAGGCCCGTACAGGAGGACCAGCAGTACGCTGACCAGGCTGAGAGTGAGCAGTCGGTCCCGGTATTCTTTTTTCGATTCTTCCACGATCACGGTTCTCTACATAACGTCGGGAGTATAGGAAATTGCAAGTGTTTTTAATGAGATAGGGTTGGCACTTTTTGGGCCATCGGTGCTTTCGGAGGCGGTGCTATCATTGGGATTCCGCTACCGAATAGATCACTGAACCGTCCGGAACGGGGGCTGGCGGGACCTGAAATGACCGACCGGGGAGGGAGAAAAACCGGTGGCCCGGAGCAAAATTGCCTACGTGTGCTCGGATTGCGGCGCCCACAGCGTCAAATGGCAAGGCCAGTGCCCCGAATGTGCGGCCTGGAACACGCTGGCGCAAACCACCCTGCAGGCGATGCCCGGTGCGCCGGCGAGTCTCGCGCAGGCGTCGAAACTCGGCGCTTTGCTGGACGATTCCATTGCAAGATATCCGACCGGGTTCGGCGAGTTCGACAGGGTATTGGGGTCGGGGCTCGTGCCCGGTTCGGTCGTTTTGCTCGGCGGCGATCCGGGAGTTGGCAAGTCGACATTGCTGCAACAGGTAGCGGCAAAACTGCCGCGCGAACTCAAAGCCTGCTATGCGACGGGTGAGGAATCGCTCAGGCAGATCGCGCAACGGTCGCACCGCCTCGGCCTTGATAACCCCGGCTTGAGCCTGCTGTCGGAAACGTCGCTGGAGAACGTCCTGCAGCAAGCAGTCGACCTGGGCACGCGCGTGCTCTTCATCGATTCGATTCAGACCATGGTGTCATCGAACCTGCCATCCGCGCCGGGTTCCGTTGCGCAATTGCGGGAATGCGTGGGCCGCATTGTTCAGTTCGCGAAAAAGAAGGAAATCGCCGTATTCCTCATTGGTCATGTAACCAAGGAAGGTGCCATAGCGGGACCGCGGGTAGTCGAACACATGGTCGATACAGTCCTGTATTTCGAGAGCGATCCGGCCAGTCGCTATACCGTGGTTCGGGCGGTGAAGAATCGTTTTGGCGCGAGCAACGAGATGGGTGTCTTTGCGATGACTTCGAGCGGCTTTCGCGAAGTTCGCAATCCTTCGGCCATCTTCCTGTCCGGCGATTCGACTGACAAAGCGGGCAGCGTCGTGTCCGTGATCTGGGAGGGCAGCAGGCCATTGCTGGTAGAAATACAGGCGCTGGTTGCCGGCGCGAATACGAATTACGCGCGGAGGCTGGCGCAAGGCATCGATCAGAATCGGCTCGCGTTGCTGGTGGCAGTACTGCAGAAACACGGCGGCATTTCTCTCGCCGGGGAAGATGTATTCGTCAATGTTGTCGGCGGGTTGAGAATCGCCGAAACGGCAGCTGACCTGCCATCGATCCTTGCCATCGTATCAAGCTTTCGCGACCGTCCCTGCCACCACAAATTGATGAGTTTCGGAGAACTCGGGCTGGCAGGCGAAGTGCGGCCGGTCAAGTTTGGTGCCGAGCGTATAGCCGAAGCCGCAAAGCAGGGTTTCAGCACCGCCATCGTGCCGCAGTCGAACGTGCCGCGCGAGCTGCCGGACGGCATCAGGATCATCGGTGTCACCAAACTGGAGGACGCACTGAGCCAGGCTTTCGCCTGACCGACCCGCAAGACATCCCTGTTTTGCCCTGCCAGGCTGCTTTTCAACAGCCTGCTAGGCACCGCCGGATCGAATACGCGCCGACTTCACCCGGTTCTCGGTCGTCTCGACGATCTCAATAGGGTAGCCCGCGATTGTCAGCCTGACACCTGGCTCAGGTATGGTCTCCAGGTATTCGAGTACCAGCCCGTTCAGCGTTTTGGGGCCAGCCGTCGGCAGCTTCCAGTTCATGATGCGATTCAGGTCGCGAATGTTTGCACCACCGCTTACCAGGAACGAGTTTTCCCCGTCGCTTACGATGTCCTGTTCGTCGCTCGCGGGAGCAGTAGTGAATTCCCCGACTATCTCCTCGAGTATGTCTTCCAGTGTGACGATGCCCTGGATGTCGCCGTACTCATCGACTACCAGTGCGAATCGTTGCTTTGCTTTCTGAAATTGCAGCAACTGTGTATTCAGCGGCGTCCCTTCCGGCACGAAATAGGGATCGGTTACGAGTGCTTCGATGTCGCTTTTGCTGACGGTCGGTTTTCCGGACCGGCTTGCCAGGCAGCGCAAATGCAAGACGCCTGTCACATGGTCGATATTGTCGCGATATACCGGCAGTCGCGAGTGTTCGCTGTTGTCTATGATCTTTGATATGTCGTCCATATCTTGATCGAGATCGATGCCGACTATCTCACTGCGGGGAATCATGACGTCTTCCACAGTGACTTTCTCGAGGTCGAGAATGTTCAGCAACATGTGCCGGTATCGGCTCGAGATTCTTGCCCCGGCTTCGTACACGATGGTGCGAAGTTCCTCGCGACTCAACGCATAGCCCTGAACGTCCTGCTGCCTTACGCCGAACAGATAAAGCACGGCGTTCGACGCTGCACTCGTAATCCACACCAGCGGATAAAGAATCCTCGCCAGCGGGTAGAAGACATACGCAGCAGGATATGCAATGCGTTCGGGATTGAGTGCCGCAAGTGTTTTGGGAGCCGCCTCGCTGAATATCAGCACAATCAGTGTGATGATGAACGTGCCGATGGCGACGGCGGGCTCCCCGCCAATCTGGAACGAGATGACCGCAACCAGTGCCGCAGCCGAAAAATTCACCAGGTTATTGCCAAGCAGGATCAGGCCAATGAGACGATCGGGCTTTTGCAGCAGACTCTCGGCAAGGCGCGCCCCGCGGTGGCCGGCACGGGCCCGGTGACGTAGCCGGTACCGGTTGATGCTCATGAGCGCGGTTTCCGAGCCGGAGAAAAATGCGGACAGCACGAGCAAAAGTACAAGCAGCCCCAGCAGGGCAACCAGTGGAACGTCATTGGTCAATGAACGAAGTGCTCCTTAAAAGCGAGGGTACGGGTCATTCGAGCCCGCTGTTACGCGACAGTAACGATAGTTGTCGGGTCGACTAGCTCCAGCTGCGCCCAAGAATATTTTCCAGTATGAAGCGTGTGCCGAAGTAGGCGAGGCACAGAACGCCGAATCCCCACAGGTAAAGATAAACAGCACGTTGACCACGCCACCCTGCAAACTGGCGGCCTGCGATCAGGATGCCGAAAAGCAGCAATGCGAGCAGCGACAACGACGTCTTGTGCACCAGGTGTTGCGCGAAAAGATTGTCCACAAAAGCAAAGCCCGACACAACGGCAACGAGCAACGCGACAAATCCACCGCCGGCGATGCCGAACAACAACTTTTCAGTGGTCTCCAGCGGTGCAAACATCCGGTTCACCGCGGAGATCTGGCCGGCCCGCAATCGCCGTTCCTGGACGATGGAAAACACGGCAACGATCGCACCCACGGCCAGGAGTCCGTAAGCGAAAAGCGAGATCAGGATATGCGCCTGAATTTGCCAATTCGATGGGCCTTGACCGGCAAAATCCTCCGGATGTCCGGTTGCAACTGCGGCAATGCCTGCCAGCGCCAACAGTCCGCCTGCGAACCCGCGCAATGTCGGTTCCACGGCACCGATGACGGCAATCAGAGCAAGCTGCAGGCCTATGAATGAGGCTGTATTGCCGATCGAAAGCACCAGTCCGCCGGGAGGGGAAATCAGATGCAACAGCACAATGCCATGCCATACGATTCCGGAAACGGCACACAGCCATGCGATTCCAGCCAGAGTCGAGGCCCGGCCGGCTGTCTGCGCCAGTCTGGACCATGCCAATGCAGCTCCGGCAATTATGTACAAGAAAAGAATTGTGATTTGAAACACAGAATCCCGATTGCCGATGCCCTAGGTTTTGCCGGAACAGATCATCCCACATGGTGCAGTTCAATAGAACCCTGGTCCGGAGGATGCACCCGACGGGCACGGGGTCGGGCGATGAGTGCTTCAGTCTGCCTCCGCAGTTTCCGCCATGTCCTGAGAGTAATAGCAATATGCGGATACGAATTCTAGGCTGCAGCGGAGGCATCGGCGCTGGCGCACGCACGTCGGCCATGCTCATTGACGACGATGTACTGCTTGATGCCGGAATCGGCATCGGCGACCTGTCTCTCGACGAACTTCACCCGATCCGCCACGTGTTTCTGACCCACGCCCACCTCGATCATATCGCCGGACTGCCGATGCTCATCGATACCATTTTCGAAGAAGACTTCGATATGCCATTGACCGTATACGGCCGTGAGGAAACTCTGAGTGCAATCAGAACTCACCTGTTCAATGACGTAATCTGGCCCGACTTCGCCAAGTTGCCCAGTGAACAACGGCCGATGCTGCAGTATGCCGAGTGCAATCCCGGTCAAACGATTTCGATTGGAAATCGCGACTTTCACGCCGTGGATGTCCTGCATAGTGTGCCGTCTCTTGGTTACACGGTGAAGAACTGCGGCGGCGTCTTTGCGGTCAGCGGCGACACGAAGACCAACAGCACGCTGTGGCCGGTTCTGAATGCCTGCGACAATCTCAAGGTATTGGTGATCGAAGTATCGTTCCCGAACGAATTGCAAGGACTTGCGAACCGCGCAGGGCACTATTGCCCGATAACCATGTGCCGTGACCTGCAATTGCTGAAGCACAAGCCGGACATCTGGCTCACGGGTATGAAACCCGGTGAGGAAGAGCGAATTCTTGCGCAGGTGATTGAAGCTGCTCCCGGCGAAAATATACGCATGCTGTCGCGCGGAACCGTCATCACGATCTAGTCGACTTGCTGTTCTCAGCTCGGGTTACAATACGCGCCTCGTCAATTGCCCGGGCAACCCATGTTTGACCAACTCAGCGAACGACTTTCGAGTGCGGCTCGCAACCTGACCGGCAAAGGCCGGCTCTCCGAAGAAAACATCAGAGACACATTGCGCCAGGTGCGGTTGGCCTTGCTCGAAGCAGACGTTGCGTTGCCCGTCGTCAAAACCTTTGTCGAACGGGTCCGCGCCAAATCCATTGGCGTTGAGATCACGAGGAGCCTGACCCCGGGTCAGGCCCTGGTCAAGATCATTCATGCCGAGCTCATAGAGCTTCTGGGGACTGATACCGCCGCGCTCGACTTGCGCGCGCAGCCGCCGCTCGTGATTTTTCTTGCCGGGCTGCAAGGTGCGGGCAAGACGACCACGGCTGCAAAACTTGCGCGCCGACTGATGCTGAACGACAGGAAAAAGGTAATGCTCGTCAGTGTCGATGTACATCGGCCGGCGGCCATACTGCAGCTCCGGACGCTGGCCAACGAGATCGGTTGCCTGCATTGCACAAGCGATGACCGGGAGAAGCCGGAAGATATCGTCCGTCGGGCGCTGGATGAAAGCCGGCGGGCCTTTGCCGATGTGTTGATTGTCGATACGGCCGGGCGGCTGCACGTTGATGACGACATGATGACCGAGCTGGTCAGCCTGCACGCCATCGCAAAGCCTCGCGAAACGCTGTTCGTAGTCGACAGTATGGCAGGACAGGATGCGGTCAACTCCGCCAGGGTATTCGATCAGCGCCTGCCATTGACCGGCATCATCCTGACGAAGGCCGACGGGGATGCGAGGGGCGGCGTTGCGCTGTCGGTGCGTGAAGTTATCGGGAAACCGATACGATTTCTCGGTGTCGGGGAAAAAGTCGATGCGCTGGAGGTATTTCACCCGGACCGCATGGCATCACGCATACTCGGCATGGGTGACGTCCTGACACTGGTTGAGGAGCTCGAAGGAAACGTCAACCGCGACAAGGCGGAAAAGCTCGCAAAAAAAATCGGCAAGGGCAAAAGTTTCGACCTTGCCGATCTTCGCGACCAGTTCGAGCAGATGCTGAACATGGGCGGTATGGCAAAAATGCTGGAGAAACTCCCGTTGCCGGGGAATATCAATACCGCGGCCCTGAAGGACGCCTCCGGCGAGCGGCAGATGCGACGGCAGATGGCCATCATCGATTCCATGACCGTGGGCGAACGGAGGTTTCCGAAGATCATCAACGGATCCAGAAAGCGACGCATTGCGGCAGGCAGTGGCCAGCAGATCCAGGACGTCAACCGGCTCCTGAAGCAGCATCTGCAGATGGAAAAAATGATGAAAAAAATGGCGGGCGGCGGCATGCAGAAGGTTTTGCGCGGGTTGTCCGGAGGCCGCGTCCCCCCGGGCCCCCGCCGGGCAAGCTGATCCTGGCGGGCCACCGGCTAACAGCCCGAAAAACAGGCAAATTTCCGGCAATTCCCCTTCACTTTTGGGCCGAAGTGCGTAAAATGCGCCGTTTACTCGGGCAGGCCCCGGGTGCAGGCGGCTCTGCCAGTCAAACTGATACGGAAAGACTATGGTTAGTATTCGACTTTCGCGCGGTGGCGCGAAGAAGCGTCCTTTTTATCACCTCATCGTTACCGACAGTCGCAATCGTCGGGACGGGCGGTACATTGAAAAGCTGGGTTTTTTCAACCCGTTGGGCACCGATAAGGAAGTTAACCTGCGGATCGATCTGGACAGGGTCGATTACTGGATCGGCAAGGGCGCGAAGCCGTCCGACCGTGTGGCAGCGTTGCTGAAAACCCAGCGCAAGGCCGCATTGAGCGCCTGATCCGGTTCCGGAGGCCGTAATGCGCCGAGGGCGCGGCGGCGAACGCGGGTGGCTTGATGCCGGCGAAGGACAACACAGTCGCAGAAGGCGAAGTCGTACTCGGTCGGGTGTCGGCAGTATTCGGAGTCAAGGGCTGGCTCAAAGTCATTTCGTATACGGAGCCCCGCGATTCGATATTGTCGTACCGCAACTGGTCCCTGGAACTGGACGGAAAGCGGCAAAGCGTTACGGTCGCCGAAGGCAGGAAGCAGGGAAACTCGCTGGTTGTGCGTTTCGACGGCACCGACGATCGCGAGGCCGCCGCCGGACTGCTCGGGTCGGTGATCAGTGTGCCGCGAGGACAATTGCCGGCGTTGCCGGCTGATCAGTACTACTGGGGCGATCTGCAGGGACTGCAGGTAGTCC
>CAYXKM010000272.1:0-12941 GCA_964465665.1 uncultured Woeseiaceae bacterium | reverse complement strand
GCGACCGGTGCAAGCAGCCATATCCGGAAACAGGCCGCGCAGGGTGAAAGTGCACCGGGCATGGGTCCCGCCCGTACTGCTGGCGCTGATCGGCTGTGCGCAGGCGTCGCCGTGGCAGATCGACGGCGCCGAGCGCGTCGTCGCAATCAGCGATGTACACGGTGCTTACGATGGCATGTTGCGCACCCTGCGGAATGCCGGGGTCATCGACGGCGAGCAGTCATGGGCCGGTGGCAACACGCATCTGGTCATCACCGGCGATTTGCTGGATCGTGGCGCGGATTCCCGCAAGGTCATGGACCTCGTCATGCAGCTCGAGCAGCAGGCGCCGGAGAGCGGCGGCACAGTGCACCTGCTGCTCGGTAACCACGAAGTCATGAACCTGGTCGGAGACCTGCGCTATGTCGCCCGTGGCGAGTACGCGGCGTTCGCCGACGAAGAAGATGCTGCCGAAAGAGTACGCTGGTTCGAACATTTTCGCGCTGCGAACTCGAGCGTTGCCGACAATGCTACCTTGCGCAGTGATTTCGACAACAAAGCGCCGCCGGGTTTTTTCGCGCACCGTCGCGCGTTCCGCCCGGACGGCTATTACGGGCGCTGGTTGCTGGAAAAACCTCTGCTCGTCGTCATCGACGGAACGGCATTCGTACACGGCGGCCTGTCACCGCTGATCGCGGAGCTCGGTCTGGACGGGGTCAACCAGAAGCTGCGTTCGGAGCTCAAGGCTTACCTGCAGGCGCTCGTGCTGCTGAACGATGCCAGCATCCTGAGTCCCACGGAGAACTTCTATTATCACGCGGAATTGCTCGAACCCTTGCAGCAAAATGCCGACCAGACCGCCGAAATCAGTGCCGCGATGGCAACCGTCGTCGAGCTGAACCAATCCGACATCCACGGACCTGAGGGCCCGCTCTGGTACCGCGGCAACGTGGCCTGCAGCGCGCTGACGGAAAACGACAAACTGGACAGTACACTCGCAGCCATCGGTGCCAATCGGGTTGTGATCGGACATACACCGACAGCAACGCGGCGGGTGCTGCAACGATTTGATGGCCGGGTGATCGAGATCGACACCGGGATGCTC
The DNA here is from genome assembly GCA_964465665.1 of uncultured Woeseiaceae bacterium. Lineage (GTDB taxonomy): Bacteria > Pseudomonadota > Gammaproteobacteria > Steroidobacterales > Woeseiaceae > JAKEGN01. The sequence continues at coordinate 11,857 of CAYXKM010000272.1, read as the reverse complement.
GCGTCGGCGTACAAGGGCAGCGGCAATGCGCTCGTGATCACGGGGCCTGCGCTAGGCATCGTCAACGAGTCGGGCTCGACCAGTGCCGGTCCCGTGCCGCACCCGCGCCGCGCCGGGCTCGTCGATGAAGCATTGACGGCTGACGAACTCGAGGCGGTGCTGGCGCAGGGCGAAATCCGCTCGCAGACGGTAGACGCAAGCGGGCGCACGATCGTCACGTTCGCGTCGGACGCCGGCGACCTCAGCGCCGTCTTTATAAAGAGTCCGCGAAGCAAAGATTTCATCCCCGAAGTTGCCGCGTACCGGCTGGACCGGTTGCTGTCCCTGGACATGGTGCCGGTCACGGTCGCGCGGGAAGTCGACGGCGATGCGGGCAGCCTGCAGTTTCTGCCGGCGAAAGTGCGGGACGAAGCCCAGCGCGCGGCAGGCCGTCTCGGAAACGGCGCCTGGTGCCCGCTGCCCGAACAATGGAATGCGATGTACGTTTTCGACGTGCTTATCTACAACCCGGGGCGGCAACCGAGAAACATCGTGTATTCCCCGGAGAGCTGGCAGCTCCTGCTGGTCGGGCACCAGGACTCATTCGCAACGAAAGCGACTCGGCCCCCGTGGTCGTCGGCCATTACATTGCCGCTCGGCGACGCCTGGGTTCGGACATTGCAGTCGCTGGACGATGCGATGCTTCAGGCCGCGTTGGGCGATGTTCTCGACCGAAAGCGCCTCGCGGCGCTTTCCAGCCGGCGCGACGAGTTGCTCGAGCTCGCCGCTGGCAAACAGTAATAGTCGGAACGCCTCAGATCGCGTCGCCTGCAGTGCAGGCTCCTACAGGATCGTGCCAGAACAGGTCGCCTGCGATGCAGGCTCCTACAGCGCAAGTCCACAGCCGCCGGCGTGGCGGCATGCCGGCGCGGCGGTGGCGAACCGGGTCGCCCGCTCGCCGAAAACTGCTCCTGCGTTTTCGGCACTTCCGCCGTCCATGGCGGTCGTGCGGGCTCCTACAGGTGGTGTTGAACGCCTTCGACCCGGCCTGTTATCAATCGACAGTGGCGATGCACTCGATCTCGACGCGGGCATTCAGCGCAAGGCCGCTCGAACCGAGCGCGCTGCGGGCCGGCGGATTGACGAAATACGTGCGATAGACGGCGTTCATCGCTGCCCACTCGCCGATGTCGGCGAGGAACACCGTGCATTTCACTACCCGGTCCATCGACGAGCCGAATTGCTCGAGCACCGCTTTCATGTTCTCCATCGTTTGCCGGGTTTCTGCAGCGATCCCGCCGGAGACCAGTTCGTTCTTGCCGGGCACGTTGCCGATATTCCCGGAGAGATACAGCGTATTGCCGACGCGGACCGCCGATGAGAACGGCAGTCCGAGATTCTCGGTGCCTGGCATGTTGAGGTATTGCACGTCGGTCATTTCGTTTTCCTCGACTGGAGTCTGTGCCGGCTGGCAACCGATGCACAGCATAGCGGCGATGGCGGGCAATGCCCTGTATCCGTTCATATGCACGATCAGATCTCGTTTCGCCGTGCGGCGTCGCCAATGTGCTCGGCGGCACGAAATGCCAGCGCCATGATGGTCATGGTCGGTTGTCCGCGACCCGAGGTCACAAAGCTCGAACCGTCGCAAATGAAGAGATTCGGGATGTCGTGCGAACGGTGATATTTGTCGACCACCGAGGTGCCGCTGTCATTGCCCATGCGGCAGGTGCCGAGCAAATGCGCACCGGCGTTCTGCGGGTGCACCGGCAATGCCCACGACTGTCTGGCGCCGGCTGCCTCGAGCATCTGCATCGAATATCCCTGCAGGAATGTCGCCATGGCGAGATCGTCGGGATGATCCTTGTAGGTCATGCGCAGCGACGGCCGTCCCCAGCGATCCTTGTGCGTCGGATCGATAGTGATGTTGTTGCTGTCGAGAGCGAGTGAGGTCGTATGCCCGATGACCGACATCTGGTGCGAGAAATCGTGCGCGAGCCGCTCCTTGAACTCCTTGCCGAAGGCCGGCACGTCCGGCGCAAGGCCGGCCATCGCAAACATCGCCGGCGTGGAAACCAGCAGCGGCCGCGCATCGATGCCACCGCCGCCGTAGAAACCGCGCGCCGGGTCCGAATCGTAGAAGTCGTGAATGATGCGCGTAACCTGCACGCCCTTGTAATCGTTCAGCGGGTGCTCGAACACGCCCCCGGTCGCCGAATGACCGTTGAACATCAGGTTCCGGCCGACGAAACCGCTGGAATTGGCAAGGCCGTCGGGGAATGTCGCGTTGGCCGAGTTCAACAGCAGGCGCGCGGTTTCCGCGCCATTCGCTGACAACACCACCGCTTTCGCTTTCTGCGCTCGCTCCTTGCCGGCCGGGTCGTAATAAAGGACCTCGCTGACGCGGCCGGCGGCGTTGGTATCGACCCGGAACACCGCGCATTCCGCCCGGATTTCGCAACGGCCGCTGGCCATCGCCAGCGGAATCATGGCGGCGAGCGTCGAGGACTTGGCGCCGACCTCGCATCCGAAACCCATGCAATAACCGCAGTTGATGCACGGCGCACGGCCGTTGTGCGGTTGCGAGAGTATGGCCATCGGCGCCGGCTGCGCGTGCAGGCCGATCGCTTTCGCGCCTTTCTCGAGCAGCGCGCCCGATGATTTGACCGCCAAGGGCGGAACCGGGAACGGCCGCGAGCGCGGCGGATCGAAGGGGCCTGGCGCGCCTGAAACGCCGATCTCCCAGTCGACGCGGCTGTAGTAAGGCTCGAGTTCCGCGTACGTGATCGGCCAGTCGGCGAAGTTGGTGCCGCTGATCGGACCGAGCAGGCTGCGCTCCATGAAATCCACTTCGTGAAAGCGCCAGAAATTGGCGGTGAAGTGCACGCTGCTGCCGCCGACCGTCTGTGCGTACTCGGCCGGGGGATTGCGTTGCACCACGGCAACCTTGTTTGCATCGTCGCGGAAGGTCTGCTGATTGTTTTTCTGTCCGCCACCCAGCAGCTCGTTCAAAAAAAGTACTGACAGTTCATCGTGGGTAAAATCCGCAGCTTTGCGGAACGGGCCCTGTTCCAGCACCACCACATCGTAACCTTTCGTCGACAGTTCCTTCGCGATGATGCCGCCGGCCGATCCGGAACCGACGATGACGAAATCCACTTCCCGGTCGTTCGGGAACGACACCTGTGTTTCATTCGCCATGATGGTCTCCCGAAACCGCCGCCGCCTGTGGTTCGGCAGCGTACTCGGCATCGTAATATCCGAAAGGCGGTTGCCAGGCGGCATGTCCCGCGGGCAATCCCAGGAGTTTCCAGCCGACATCGTCGCGATTGCCGCCGTACTTGCTCATGCTGAAGAAACCGAGAATGGTGACCGTGCGCATGAGCTGGAAGAACCCGGAATTCTGTCCTGCCTGCAGGTGCCGGTCCTGATCGCCCTCATCGAGATCGGAAAAGATCTTCGCACCCGGAAAGTTCGCAGCGATGGTTGACTGGAATTCCGCGAGTCCTTTTTGCGCTTCCGCATAGAACTCCGCGCCGAAGGAGCCGAATGCCTTATCCATGAACCAGACGACACCGGCTTCGCGTGCGCCCGGGGTGTCGGTGGTCGGCAGTATGCGTGCGGCGATGGCTTCGAACTCGCGCGCTTCGGTTGCAGACAAGGTCTCGAATGCGACGGCTTCGTCCCTTGCGGTACAAGCGCTTTCCGCAATCGCCAGCAACCCCGCGATGCCGGTGCGCGCAAACGCTGCGCCGGCGCTGCCTTGCAGGAACAATCGCCGTGTCAGGTTTTCGACGTTCATGAATTCTCCCCGGGTCCCGGCCTTTTGACCGGCTGCAAACCTAACACACTCGCGGCTCGTTCGCGCTAAACGCAAACGGCTCATTTCCTGCTGCACAGTTGCCCGCCATCGCCCGGAACACCGCGCCTCCGGGGCATATCGACACAGACAGGCTACGGGTCGGGCAGGTTGCAACGGATGCAATGCCCGGTGCAGATCGCCTACTATAGAGTGGGCGCGCAGGCCGGCGGAATTTCAGGGGATTTATGGGGCGATTGACAACACATGTACTCGACACCGCCCGCGGTCGGCCGGGCGCCGGCGTGCAGGTCAAGCTGTTTTCTCTCGATGGCGGCCGCCACCTGGTAGCAAGCGCCGTGACCAACGCCGACGGCCGGACGGAGGCGCCGCTCCTCGAGGCCGGCACTTTCCGCGCCGGAAGTTACGAGATCGAGTTCGCGGTCGGCCGTTATTTCGCCGACTCGGGGCTCGACCAGGGGCAACCGCCGTTTCTCGGCGATGTGGTCGTCCGCTGCGCGTTGCAGGCGGGCCAGAGTTATCACGTGCCGTTGCTGGTTTCGCCATGGAGTTACTCGACGTACAGGGGTAGCTGAGCGCGTGGCGGGCCGGGACACCATCCGCTTCCTGCTCGATGGCGAGTTGCACGAAGTCCGCCATGGCGACCCGACCCGCACGGTACTGCAATACCTGCGCGAAGACCTGCATCGCAGCGGCACCAAGGAGGGTTGTGCGGAGGGCGATTGCGGCGCCTGTACTGTAGTCGTCGCCGAAACGGATGCCGTCGGCAAATCGTTGACGGTTCGCGCGATCAACTCCTGCATACAGTTCTTGCCAACGCTGGACGGCAAGGAATTGTTCACCGTCGAAAGCCTGGGCGGAAGCCGTAAGCTGCACCCGGTGCAAAAGGCCATGGTCGAGTGCCACGGGTCGCAATGCGGTTTCTGCACTCCGGGCTTCGTCATGTCCCTGTTCGCCCTGTACAAGAACAACGCCGCGCCGACACGCCGCGAGATCGACGATGCGCTGGCCGGTAATTTGTGCCGTTGCACCGGCTACCAGCCGATCGTCGATGCGGCCAGGCGTATGTACGCAACCGACTTGCAACGCAGTGGCAATAACTGGATCGATGCCGCCTGTCACGCGGAGCAAGATACTGCGGCGGACCAGGCCCGCATCGCCGCGATAGGCACGCTAAAGGAACGGCACAGTCTTGCCATTGACCACGGCGGACGGCGATTCCTCGCACCGGAGTCGGTGCAGGAATGCGCGACGCTCATCGAACAAAATCCCGAGGCGTTATTGCTCGCGGGCGGAACGGATGTTGGTCTGTGGGTTACGAAACAGCTACGCCAGCCGCATGACATTATTTACCTCGGCAACGTTTCCGAGCTGAAAACGATCAGGGAAACGGCGGGTGAAATCGATATCGGCGCTGCGGTTACGCTGACCGATGCGATGTCCGTCATCCTCCGGCACTACCCGGAGCTCGACGAACTGTTCCACCGTTTTGCGTCGCCGCCAATCCGCAATGCCGGCACACTCGGCGGCAATATCGCGAACGGGTCGCCGATCGGTGATTCGATGCCGGCGCTGATGGCGCTGGACGCGACGCTCGTCTTGCGTTGCGGTGCGAAGGTGCGCCGCCTGCCACTCATGGACTTCTACGTGGATTACCAGAAAACCGCGTTGCGAAAAGGCGAATTTCTCGAACGGATCCTGGTGCCGGCACCCGTTCCCGGTGCGCGTATCGCGAGTTACAAGGTATCGAAGCGATTCGACCAGGACATATCGGCGGTGTGCAGCGCGTTCTGGCTGCTGACTGATGGCGACAGGGTTCAGGATGTACGCATGGCGTACGGTGGCATGGCGGCCGTACCGAAGCGCGCATTAAATGCGGAAGCTGCACTACGCGGCGAGCGATGGAACGCGAAAACGGTTGCGCTGGCAGCGAAAGCGCTGGAGAAGGATTTCGCGCCGATCTCCGACATGCGCGCATCGGCAAGCTATCGCCGCCAGGTTTGCGCCAACCTGCTGCACCGGTTCCACGATGCGGGCGATGGCGAATCGCAAGGCGTCTATCGATATGGCCGCTGAATATGGACTAAATATGGACAATAAAGCCGGATCGAAACGCAGAGCCGGCGTGCGCGCTGTCGGACTGGCCCTGCCGCACGACAGCGCGTCATTGCACGTGAGCGGGGCAGCCACCTACACCGACGATGTCCCGGAGCCGCAAGGCCTTTTGCACCTCGCCGTCGGCTTGAGCGGCAAAGCGCATGCGAGGATCCGGCGACTGGACTTGTCGGCAGTAAAAGCCGCGCCCGGCGTCGTCGCCGTCATGACTGCCGATGACATTCCCGGCGAGAACAACTGCGGGCCGGTGGTGAAAGACGACCCGATACTCGCTCCGGGACTGGTGCAATATGCCGGCCAGGCGGTGTTCGCCGTTGCGGCCGCAACCGTGACCGAAGCGCGCAGGGCGGCAAGACTCGCCGTGGTCGATTACGAGGAACTGGAAGCGATCCTCGATCCGCTGCAGGCGGTGGCGAAGAACTCGTACGTGCTACCGACCGAAACGATAAAGCGCGGCGATAGCCGCAATCGCATCGACGCAGCCGCGCACAAGATCAAGGGCCGGGTGCGGCTCGGCGGCCAGGACCAGTTCTATCTCGAAGGCCAGATCGCGATGGCATTGCCGCGCGAGGACGGCGACCTGTTCGTTTACAGTTCGACACAGCATCCCGGCGAAGTGCAGCACCTCGTCGCTCACGCCATCGGCAAGTCATCCAAGGACGTGGTGGTCGAATGCCGGCGCATGGGCGGCGCATTCGGCGGCAAGGAAAGCCAGCCGGCGCTGATCGCCTGCATCGCAGCGCTCATGGCGCAGAAGACCGGCAAGCCCTGCAAACTGCGGCTGGATCGCGACGACGACATGCTGATGACGGGCAAACGCCACGATTTCGTGATCGACTACGAGGCGGGTTTCGACGACAGCGGCCGCATCGACGGCATCGAACTCACTTTCGCCTCGCGTTGCGGCATGTCCGTCGATCTCTCCGGTGCGATCAACGACCGCACCATGTTTCATTGCGACAACGCCTATTATCTCGGCGATGTCACCATCATCTCGCACCGTTGCAAGACGCACACGGTGTCGAACACCGCGTTTCGCGGTTTCGGCGGCCCGCAGGGCATGTTCGCCATCGAATGCGTCGTCGATGACATTGCCCGTCGTCTTGGCAAGGACCCGCTGGACGTCCGCCGCCGCAATTTCTATGGCATCGGCGAACGGGACACGACCCAGTACCTTCAGAAAGTCGAGGACAACCTCATCCACGACATCGTCGAGCAGCTTGAGCGCACGGCCGATTACCGGAAACGCGCGGCCGCGGTACGAGACTTCAATGCCGGCAGCCGCATACTGAAACGCGGCATCGCGCTGACGCCGGTCAAGTTCGGCATTTCATTCACGGCGACGCACCTGAACCAGGCTGGCGCGCTGCTGCACGTTTACACCGACGGCACCGTGCAGCTCAACCACGGCGGCACGGAAATGGGCCAGGGGCTGTTCATCAAGGTCGCGCAGGTCGTTGCCGAGGAACTGCAGATCGACATCGACCGCATCAAGCTCATGGCCTCCGACACCAGCAAAGTGCCCAATGCCTCGGCTACCGCGGCATCGAGCGGCTCCGATCTCAACGGCAAGGCGGCGCAGGCGGCCGCGCGTAAAATCAAGCGCCGGATGACGCGGTTCGCCGCGGAACATTTCTCGGTGGCCGAAGACGACGTCGAGTTCATCGACAACGAAGTCCGCATCGGCGGGAAGCGCATGCCGTTTGCGGAACTCGCGAAGCTTGCCTGGTTCGCGCGCACCTCGCTGTCGGCGACCGGTTTCTACCGGACGCCGAAGATCAACTACAACCGTTCGACTTTCAGCGGCCGCCCGTTTTTCTATTTCGCTTACGGCGCCGCCGTGTCCGAAGTTATCGTCGACACGCGCACTGGCGAGCACCGCTTGTTGCGCGTGGACATCCTGCACGACTGCGGACAATCGCTGAACCCTGCCATCGATCGCGGGCAAATCGAGGGTGGGTTCATTCAGGGCGCGGGCTGGCTGACCAGCGAAGAATTGTGGTGGAACGAAAAGGGAGAGCTGCGCACGCACGCGCCTTCGACTTACAAAATCCCGACCTCATCGGACGTGCCGCCAGAATTTCACGTGACGATGCTGGAGTCCGCCGCCAACCGCGAGAAGACGATTTACCGCTCCAAAGCCGTCGGCGAGCCGCCGCTGATGCTCGGTTTGTCGGTTTTTCATGCGTTACGCGATGCTATTCACAGTGTCGATGGCTACGGCAGGGTGCCAGTCCTGCAGGCGCCGGCCACTCCGGAAGCCGTGCTGAAAGCGATTTCGCTGCAACGCGGTGAAGGACATCGGTCGTGAACGCCTGGATCGACGAGCTGCAAAAGCTGCGCACCGATCGTACAGAAGTCATGCTCGTGACCGTCGCGAACGTGCGCGGGTCCGCGCCGCGGGAAGCCGGTGCAAAAATGCTGGTCACGCCGCGGCAGTGCTCCGGTTCCATCGGCGGCGGTCAGCTCGAATACCAGTGCGCGCGCATCGCCGCCGAACAGCTGCGGGACGATGCCACATCGATGCGATTCCGGCGCCGCTTTCCTCTCGGAGCGAACCTCGGGCAATGCTGTGGCGGGGTCGTCGAGGTGCTGTTCGAAAAAATCGCGATGGACGAGTGCGGCTGGTTCGATGAGTTGTTTCAACTGTACAGCGCGCGCCAACCCCTGGTCATGGCCACTTCGGCTGATGAACGCTACCTGGTCACGGCGAACGGAGTTTTGAGCGCAGGCGATTCGGCCGCACCGGAGGCCATCGTGCGCATCGCGAGATCGATGCTTTGCGAGGGCCGGCATCGCGCCGACAGCATAGAGGTGGACGGCCGGCCGGTACTGTTCGAACCGATTACGGAGAGCGGCATGAACGTTGCGATTTTCGGCGCCGGCCATGTGGGTTCGGCCTGCGTGGCGTCATTGTCGGCGATCGATTGCCGGATACGCTGGATCGACAGCCGGCGAAACATTTTCCCGCAAGGATTGCCGGCCTGTGTCAGCCGCATCGAGTGCCAGATTCCTGTGCTCGAAGTGGCGGCGATGCCACCCGGTTCCTTTTATCTCGTGATGACGCACAGTCATGCGCTGGACTACGCCGTGTGCCAGCGGATACTCGAGCGCGGTGACTTCGCTTACTGCGGGTTGATCGGCTCGCTGGCGAAAAGACGCCGTTTCGAAAAATTGATGCGCGATGCCGGGCTGCCGAAAGCGACCGTTGCGAGCCTGACCTGTCCCATCGGCATCGAGGGCATCGAAGGCAAGAAACCGGCGGAAATCGCCATAGCCGTGACAGCGGAACTGTTAAAGGTCAGGGATGCCGTCGCTCACTCGCAAGCTCATGATCGCCGGCAGCCTGGGCTGGTCGTGGTCTCCGATTGAAAAAAGGGTGACATGGAAGCGTACTTCGTCGACTGGCTGAACCTGCTCAGCCGCTGGATCCACATGATCACCGGCATTGCGTGGATCGGTTCGTCATTCTACTTCATCTGGCTGGACAATCATCTGGTAGCGCCGGTCGCGGCTGCCGACAGCGACAAGGGAGTCGGCGGCGAACTCTGGTCCGTGCACGGCGGCGGTTTCTACCACGCGCAGAAATACCGCGTCGCGCCGGCGGAGCTTCCGGCAATGTTGCACTGGTTCAAATGGGAGGCCTACTCGACCTGGATCTCCGGCATGTTTCTGCTGGCGCTGATTTACTGGTACAGCGCTGACATTTATCTCATCGATCGCAGCGTTGCCGACCTCAGCGCACCGGTCGCAGTCGGTGTCGCCGTATTGATCATCGCCGGGAGCTGGATCGTCTACGATCTGTTGTGCCGTTCAGCCCTGGGGCGGCACGAAAGCGCGCTCGCTTTTGCGTTGTTCGTGCTCTGCGCTGCGCTGGCGTTTGGCCTCTGCGAGCTTTACAGCGGACGCGGCGCTTACATCCATTTCGGTTCGGTGCTCGGCACCATCATGGTGGCGAACGTGTTCTTCATCATCATCCCGGGGCAAAAGCAGATGGTTGCCGCGGCCGCCCGCGGCGAGCAGCCGGACCCGGCGCCCGGCATCCTCGCCAAGCAGCGCTCGGTGCACAACACCTACTTCACCCTGCCGGTGCTGTTCATGATGACCAGCAACCACTTTGCGATGACCTACAGCCACGAGCATAACTGGCTGATTTTATTAGCAATCACGCTGGCAGGAGCGCTCATCCGCGTGTACTTCGTGTTGCGCCACAAGGGAAGAGCCAATGCCGCGCCGCTGATCGCGGCGACCCTCATCCTGGCGGGCGTCGTAGCGGCGCTCATGCCCGCACCCGCCAATTCGGTGACAGTAACCACAAGTTTGGTGACAGTTACCCAAATTCGTCCCGTCATCGAGACACGTTGCGTCAGTTGTCATTCGGCGACGCCGACTCATCTCGCGTTTCCCGCCGCACCGTCGGGCGTGCAGCTCGATACCGACCAGCAGATCCGCGATGAAGCGTTGCGCATACACCAGCAGACGGTGGTGCTGAGAACGATGCCTATCGGCAACCTGACCGAAATCAGCGAAGATGAGCGGCAGCTGATCGATGCGTGGTACCGCAGCGGCGCAAGATAGGGAACATGGCAGAAAAGAAAAGCAGCAAAAAGGATTCGTACCCGAGAGACCTCGTCGGCTACGCGGGAGACTATCCCGACGCCGCGTGGCCCGGAGGCGCGCGCATCGCGCTGCAGTTCGTGATCAATTACGAAGAAGGCGGAGAAAACTGCGTGCTGCACGGCGACGCTCAATCGGAAGCATTCCTCTCCGAGATCGTCGGCGCGACCGCGTACCCGGGGCAGCGGCACATGAACATGGAGTCGATTTACGAGTACGGTTCGCGTGCCGGGTTCTGGCGCTTGCAGCGCCTGTTCACCGGACGCGACCTGCCGGCCACGGTTTTCGGCGTGGCAATGGCGCTCGAGCGCAATCCCCAGGCAGTTATTGCAATGAAGGCCGCAGGCTGGGAAATTGCGAGCCACGGCTATCGCTGGATCGATTACCAGGCGATCGACGTATCGGTGGAGCGCGAACACCTCAAAAAAGCGATCGCGGTACACAAAGCGGCGTGCGGCGAACGTCCGACCGGCTGGTACCTCGGGCGTTGCAGCCCGGCAACGCACCGGCTGGTCGCGGAAGAGGGTGGGTTCGCCTACAACGCCGACAGTTACGCGGATGACCTGCCGTACTGGGACTACACGCACGGCAATGCACAACTGATGGTGCCCTACACCCTGGATGCCAACGACATGCGATTCGCCACACCCCAGGGTTTCAATTCTGGCCGGCAATTTTTCGACTACCTTAAAGATACGTTCGATGTGCTGTACGCGGAAGGTACGAGCAAACCGAAGATGATGTCGGTGGGCCTGCATTGCCGCCTGGCCGGCCGCCCGGGACGCACGGCGGCGCTGGAGCGCTTCCTCGACTACGTCGCTGCGAAGAAAAAAGTCTGGATCGCTCGCCGCATCGACATCGCCGATCACTGGCGGAAACGATTTCCCGCGGAATCAAGCCTGTGACATCGACGTCGTCGCGGAACCTCGCTGCTTTCGTTGCCCGTTACGGCGGTGTTTACGAACATTCCCCGTGGGTTGCCGAGCAGGGTTTCGGCGCAGCCGCGGGAAACCCGGGCGCTGCCGAGCTCGCCGGTATTTTCTCGGCCTGTGTCGATCGTGCCGATCGCGAGACCAAGCTGGCACTGATCCGGGCACATCCCGATCTCGCCGGCCGCGCTGCCGTGCGCGGCGAGCTGACCGCGGATTCGACCGGCGAGCAGGCGAGTGCCGGAATCAACCAGTGCTCACCCGAGGAGTTCCGGCGTTTCCAGGACTTCAACGAGCGCTACAAAAGAAAATTCGGTTTCCCGTTCGTCATGGCGGTGCGAAACAGCAATCGTCACGAGATCCTGGCGGCCTTCGAGCGCCGGTTGCAGAACGACCG
>CAYXKM010000271.1:0-6112 GCA_964465665.1 uncultured Woeseiaceae bacterium | reverse complement strand
TTTGGGAACGTGAATTCCTCCCGCGCATGCGGCTGGAGACAGGAGATCCGTCGTGAGAATCCTTTTTTCAATCGCCGGGATTCTGCTCCTGGCCACGCCGTCATACGCCATCGACACGGGCGAGGCTTTCGAGGATCCGATCCAGCAGGCACGCTACGAAAAGATTATCTCCGAAGTGCGTTGCCTGAAATGCCAGAATCAGACGATCAAGGACTCGAATGCTTTTCTCGCCGGTGATCTGCGCCGCGAAATTCGCCGTATGATCGAGGAAGGAAAAAGCGACGCGGAAATTTTCGATTTCCTGGTGGTCCGATACGGTGAATTTGCACTTTATCGACCGCGGATGTCGGGTAAAACGCTAGTTCTGTGGCTTGCGCCGTTTGTCTTCGTCGGTTTTGGTGCACTGGTAGCGTTCCGCGTTATCCGGCATCGCATGTCACTGCCGGTGGACGACGGCCCGGATTCGGTCGAAGAGTCGAAGGCCTGACGCATGCTGTGGTTCTTTTTTGCGCTGATGCTCGCGGTCGCCGCCGTGTTTCTGTTCTGGCCAGCGTACCGGTTGAAATCGCGGTTACCGAAGGCCGCGATTGCGATCGTCCTTGCAGCGATTGCAACCACGCCGCTCCTTTACCAGCAGATCGGCAGCCCGGACGCAAGTGACTCGCAGAGTGTGGCGCCGGATATTGAAGAGATGGTTTCATCGCTCGCGGCACGCCTCGAGAAGAATCCGCAGGACTTGCCAGGCTGGAAAATGCTCGGCCGCTCCTACTTCCAGCTCGGCAGGTTGCCCGAAGCCATAGCTGCGTTCGAACGGGCAGTGGAACTCGAATCCGGCAGAGATGCACAGACCCTGGCGGATCTCGGCGAAGCCATTCTCATGAGTGATCAAAGCAGCATCAACGGACGGGCAGGGCAGGTGTTCGAAACGGCCTTGTCCTTATCGCCTGCCAATCCCAAAGCCTTGTTCTATGGCGGCCTGGTAGCGATCAATCGTGGTAACCCGATGCTCGCCGCAGATCGCTGGGAAGCACTGCTCGCGACTTCGACGCCGACAGAGGTCGAAGACATTCTGCGCCAGCGTATCGCGGAGTTGCGCGGCGAATCGACGCCACCGGCAGAGGCACCCGTTGCTGCAGGAACTCGCGTGGTTACCGTTAATGTGGAACTGGGCGCCGGTGCTTCGATGGCAGTCGGTCCGGACGCCACCGTATTCGTTATTGCACGCGATCCCGCCCAGCCGTCTCCGCCCATTGCGGCCGTTCGACGGCGCGCTTCCGAGTTGCCGGCCACGGTTACGCTGTCTGACGCTGATGCCATGATTCCGGGTCGTGTGCCATCGGCATTCGCCGAACTCGAGATTATCGCCCGGGTTTCGATGTCTGGTGACCCGATTGCCCGTAGCGGCGACTGGTTCGGCAGCCAGACGGTACGCAACGTTGCAGGCAGTTCGCTCGCTATCCTCATCGATCAGCAGGTACCGTGACCGCGTACGCTCGATGCGGCGGCGCAAGGAAAAGCAACAGTGGTGGAAGCGATAAAAATCGAAGAAGCGAGAATGTGCTTTGCCTGCGGTCCGGACAATCCACTCGGTTTGCAGATCCGGTTTGCGCTGGCTGACGGGATCTGCACCGGAGAGTTCCGGCCGAACGCGAATCATGTCGGTTATGAGAATACCGTGCACGGCGGCATCATTTATTCCGCGCTCGACGACGTTATGGCGAATGTTCTCTACCTGCAGAACATCAAGGCGCATACGGCGCGATGCGAAATACGTTACCGACAGGCGCTGGCTGCAGGCGAGACGATATTCCTCAAAGGTTGGATCGAGAGCCGGCGCAAGCGGCTGGTTCTCCTCAGGAGCGAAGCCCGCCTGGCCGATGGCGCGCTGATCGCCGATGCAGAAGCGAGCTTTATGACGGCCTGATTGCCGGCTGGAACGGAAACGCTATCGTTCGAGGGAAGGGGGGACCGCAACGCGCACGGTATCGCCCTGGGCGTCTCTTTCCGCACGTCGTGTCGCTTCCATTTCGATACGCCGGGTCGCATCGACGATTGCGGAACTCAGCCGCTTCAGTTGCACGAACGAAAGCGCACTGAAATCGACATCGTGCAGTGCGTCAATGGCTTGTTGCGTGCCAACGTCGTTGCCGTGATTGTCTGGCCTGGCAGTTTTCATGCACGCAGTCTAGCAGCGGCGGCGGCCATGAAATGTGACCCCAGTCACGTGCTGCCCTGCCGGTCTTGTGTGCTAGCATGCGGGCGTTTTTGCCGCGTGTAACGGAGTTCCGGATGTCACTACCCGCAATACTCGAGGGCAGATTGAGAATCCCGCTGATCGGGGCGCCGATGTTCATCGTCTCCGGACCGGAACTGGTCATAGCGCAATGCAAGGCGGGAATCGTCGGCTCTTTTCCGGCACTGAATGCGCGACCGGAATCGATGTTGCATGAGTGGCTGGAACGGATTACAGGCGAACTGGCCGAGTTTGCCGCGGCTCATCCGGATCTGCCGGTTGCGCCATTCGCGGTCAATCAGATCGTGCATCAAAGCAATGACCGGCTGCAGCACGACGTCGATGCATGTGTCAGGTACAAGGTGCCCATCGTCATTACAAGCTTACGGCCGCCGGCGGAGGTGGTTGCCGCCGTTCACGATTACGGCGGCGTCGTTTTTCACGATGTAATCAATCTCCGGCATGCGCAGAAAGCAATCAGTCAGGGCATCGACGGAGTCATCGCGGTTTGCGCGGGCGCCGGCGGACATGCCGGAACGACGAGCCCGTTTGCGCTGATCAAGGAGATCCGGCAGATCTTCGATGGAACACTCATCGTGTCCGGTGCCATGAGCCGCGGATGTGACCTGATTGCCGCTCGCGCCCTGGGCGCGGACCTCGCTTACTTCGGCACTCGTTTCATCGCAAGTGTGGAAGCCAATGCACCGGCTGCTTACAAGAATATGATCGTGCAAAGCACCGCTGCGGATATCGTGTATACCCCACTCTTTACCGGTGTCCACGGCAGCTACCTTCGAGGCAGTATCGAAAATGCAGGGCTCGACCCGGACAGGCTTTTCGAAACGGATGCCAGAACAATGAATTTCGGAAGTGGCGGAAATACCCGCGCAAAGGCCTGGCGCGATATCTGGGGTGCGGGGCAGGGCGTCGGCAGCATCGAAGACATTCCGCCGGTGCACGACCTCGTCATGCAACTGCAACGCGAGTACCTGGACACTTTGCAGCTTTTCTCGGCAACATGAACGCGAAGGACCTTAAGGTTTCACAATGACTACCATGACCGGCTCGTTCTTCCTGGTTGCGCTTGGCGGAGCACTTGGCTCGATGGCGCGCCTTGCAATGTCGCTCGCGTTTGCCCGCACGATTGTCATTGTGCCGCTTGGCACATTTGCCTCAAACCTGCTCGGGTGTTTCGTGATGGGTATCGTGATCCAGCTGCTCGCGACTCCCGGCTGGTTCAGTCAGAGCGAACTATTCACACAACAAAACAGGCTTTTCTTTGCCGTCGGTTTCTGCGGAAGCTTTACGACTCTATCAGCCCTTGTGGTCGAGATGAGCACCCTGGCACAGCGGGGTGAGCTCATGCCGGCGTTCGCTTACCTGTGTGCCACCGTGATCGGCGGATTTGCTTGTTTCTATGCCGGTGCTGTACTGGTACGGTCAGTCATGCAAAGCCAGGGCGGCTGAGTCCAGCACTTTCCAGATATCGTCGATCCAGTCGAGATGCTCCGGCTTCATCAGGCATGAGCGAATACAGGTCAGTGTGTCACGATTCATGACCAGCTTTGTCCAATGTTGCCGTACCAATTCGGCCGGCAGCTCGATCAACGCCAGATGCAGGTCGCGCTTTGCCGCCTCGTCGAACAACCTGCGTGCAAGGTTGCTCGCGTCACGGGCATTTCCGGCGCTGACTGCGAAAACAACGATATCCAGCTGTGGCTGCATGAGAGCCTTGAATCGCGTGCTCGTCTGCACGCGTCGCCAGAGTTCGCGTGCCGCGAACAGCGAGTGATTCAGGCCGTTGGCAAATTCACCCGCGCGTACCATCGGCAGCAGTTGTTGCGTCGCCCATAGTGCAACCGCCGCGGCGCCCGGCCGCGAGCATTCGAGGCTGATCTCCCCGAGATGCAACTCAGCCGAACTGAAGTACGTGTACGGCGAGTCATGTTTGTACAATGCGCCCACCGAAGCATCGCGAAAAAGCACACAACCGCAACCGTATGGCTGCAAGCCATGTTTGTGCGGGTCGATCACGATCGAATCCGCCTCAGCGATGTACTCGAATGCGAGCCGGGCAGTCGGCAGAAGCGCATCGGCCAGCGTGAAGTATCCACCATAGGCCGCATCAACATGCACGCGAAAACCATGGCGCTGTCTTAGCCGCAGAATTTCGGGCAAAGGATCAATTGCCCCGAGGCCGGTAGTCCCCATTGTCACGACCACGGTCCCCACGTCACCCTGCGCCAACCGTGACTCCAGCGCCGATATGTCCATACAACCGTCCGGCGTGACGGGTACCTGTTCGAACGGCAGCGCCAGCACCTCACTGATGCGTGCGTGCGTATAGTGGGCCTGTGCGGATGCCAGTATCGTCTTGCCGGAGTGGAGCCGGCCTGCCACCCAAAGAGCTTCCAGGTTGGCCATGGTGCCGCCGCCGCACAAGTGACCCAGCGGATTGCGCAGGCCAAACATGTCGCCGATCGATGCAATGCACTCGCTTTCCATCGCCGAACTCGCGATGCCGCCATCCCGTGCATGATTGTTGGGGTTGATCCACAACGACAGTGCGTACGCCAGGCGCGCAACGGGATGAGGCGGTTTGAGCATTTGCCCGGCGTATCGAGGATGGTGATACGGATAGTTCTCGTGCATGCGCTCGGCGGCTCGCAGGAGTACGGCCTTGATCCTGTCGTAATCATGGGTCGGGGAGAAATCGGGCAGGTGAGCGAACCCTTCCTGCAGCTTTTCCAGGGTACTGCGCAGGAGGTCTATTTCCTGTGTCGAAAGTAAAGGCATGTTCCGCGCCTGTTGTCGTTTGGCGTAAATCCTAACCTAAATAATCGGCGCATTGTCCGGTACAATTCTGTTGCGGATTTCCCCGGTGCCGAACCTATGGACCTGATTGCGATCGCTGTGCCTTTTTTCCTGCTGGCCCTGCTGCTGGAACTGGTGATCGACCGCATCAAGGGTACTGGCTACTACCGTGCTGCCGACGCCGTAAACAGCCTCAGTGCCGGCACTCTCAGCACGACTTTCGGCTATTTCACCAAGATCGTGCCAACGGTCATCTGGGCATACGCGTTCCAGGAGTTTGCCCTGTTCGACATGCCTCTGGCCTGGTTCGATACATCGCCGACCGGTCTTCTGCTGTGGCTGGTCGCAATGGTGGGATGGGACTTCTGTTATTACTGGTCACATCGTTGCGGACACGAAATCTCGATCCTGTGGGCCTCGCACGCGGTGCATCATCAAAGCGAAGACTACAACCTGTCCACGGCCTTGCGTCAGACCAGCACCGGGTTCCTGTTCAACTGGATATTCTACCTGCCGCTGTTTCTTGCGGGTTTTCCGCCCGAAGTGCTCATTACGGTCAATGCGCTGAACCTGATTTACCAGTTCTGGGTGCATACGCAACTCATCGGCAAGCTCGGATTCCTCGATCGCATCCTGGTCACGCCCTCCAACCATCGTGTACATCACGCGCAAAATGCAAGGTATATCGATCGGAACTACGGCGGCATCCTCGTCCTCTGGGACCGGTTGTTTGGCAGCTTCCAGGAAGAACTGGATGACGACCCGGTGGTGTTCGGTGTGCGAAAACCGCTGGCGAGCTGGAATCCGTTCTGGGCCAACGTGCAGGTTTATGCCTACCTTTGGTTCGATGCCGTGCGCACCAGGCGCTGGCGCGACAAGATCGGAATCTGGTTCCGGCGTACCGGGTGGCGCCCGCAGGACGTCGAGATGCGCTTTCCGAAGGCCAGGTCCGATTTACGATCATTTCGCAAATACGACCCGCCGCTACAGCCCCGCATGAGGTACTACCTCGTCGGTCAATTCGTCCTGGCCGTGGGCGGCATACTCTGGATCGGGCAACTGTAC
>CAYXKM010000270.1:0-4554 GCA_964465665.1 uncultured Woeseiaceae bacterium | reverse complement strand
CACGGTTGTACCTTTGGAAGTGTTGGCACATCGGGTTATCTGGGCCGTGCCTTTCGGTGCCGTCATCATACTGGCGCGACGGCAGGGCGGCGACGTCTGGCGAGCCCTGACCCATCCGCGAATGCTCGCATTCCTGACGATTTCGGCCGTGATGATTGCGTTCAACTGGCTGATTTACATTTTCGCGGTGCAGCGCGGCCAGATTTTTCAGGCGAGTCTCGGCTATTACATCAATCCGCTGATGTATGTCATCGTCGGCGTCGTTTTCCTCGGCGAGAAGTTGCGGCGCTTTCAACTCGTTGCCGTAATACTGGCGGCGATTGGCGTCACCATCCTGACATTCATCGGCGGGCAGATTCCGTGGATCGCATTGTCGCTGGCGTTGTTGTTCACCATTTACGGGGTAATCCGCAAACAGGTCGCGATCGGCGGCATGCCGGGTCTGTTCGTCGAGACGCTGGTGCTGTTTCCGTTGGCAATGGTGTACTGGGCCTGGCTGTTGAGCACCGGGACATCGGAATTCTCCTCCGACGACCCGGTCCTGTCGGCATTGCTGGTCCTTGCCGGACCGATCACCGTTTTGCCGTTGCTGTTCTTCGTGCTGGCGGCCAGGCGCCTGCCGTTCTCCCTGATCGGATTCCTGCAGTTCATCGCGCCGACGCTGCAGTTTCTCATGGGCTTGTTGTACGGAGAGGCGCTGACAGTCGCGCACATGCTTTGCTTCGGCCTGATCTGGATCGCGGTCGGCTTTTTTGTCTTCGATGCGTGGCGGGCGGGTGGCCGGACCGCCGAAGCAGGTCGCTGACTCAACAAACTATGCAAAAATGTACACCCGGGAACTGAACCTCGACATCCATTCAGTCTCGAAAAGCCGCACAATACCGACAGCATCATCAATCCGGAGTACGGGCGCATGTCGCGCAAATTGAAACGATATCTACTCATCGCCGGTATTCTTGTCGCCGCCGTGCTGTTGGCTGTGGCACTCAGCATGACCAAGCCGCCGCCGGAAACCAAAGACACGAACAACATCGCGATGCTGGTGGAAACGCAGGTACTGGATGTGGCGACGGTCGAGTTTGCCGTCACCAGCCAGGGCACGGTGCTGCCGCGTACGGAAACCATCCTGAGCGCCGAGGTCTCCGGCGCCATTGCGGAGGTATCGCCCAAGTTCACTGCCGGTGGCGTATTTGCCAGGGACGAGGTGCTGATGCGCATCGACCCGAGCAACTACGAAGTGGCGGCCGAGCAGGCCGCGGCCGTGGTCCGGCAGAGACAGATCGAATACGACGGTGCGCTGAAACTTCGCAACCAGGGCTACCGGGCCGAAACGGAACTCGCCGCCGCAGAAGCCGCCCTGGCGACCGCAAATGCGGAGCTTGTGCGCGCCCGTCGCAATCTCGACCGTACCCGCATACGCCTGCCATACGAGGGCATGGTCCGATCCAAGGAAGCGGATCTTGGCCAGTTCGTCAATATCGGCACGCGTCTCGGCGTTACGTTTGCCACCGACTTTGCCGAAGTTCGGCTGCCGCTCACGGATGCCGACCTGGCGTTCGTCGACCTGCCGGACACGCGGGACATATCACAGACCGGTGGCTCGCTGTCCGGACCGCACGCAGTTCTGACGGCGATGCAACGCGGCCAGCTGCAAAGCTGGGACTCGATCATCGTGCGTTCGGAAGGAGTGGTGGACGAGAAAAACCGCGTGACCTATGCGGTGGCTCAGGTCGAGGATCCTTATGCGCGGCATGCGACGGATCCCCGCGCCGTGCCATTGCCTGTCGGAACCTTTGTCAGTGCGCGCATTGCCGGGGTGACTGCGGACAGTGTCATACGCGTTCCGCGTCTGGCATTGCGGGGGGCAGACCGACTGATGTTCATCGATGAGGAAAGCCGTTTGCAACTTCGGACGGTCGATGTACTGCGCACGGATGCCGACTATGCCTACCTGACAGGCGGGGCGAAAAGCGGCGAGCGCATTATCGTCACGGCCATCGATGCGCCGATCAATGGCATGAAAGTCCGTACCGCCAACGAGGCGGACGTCAAATCGGAAACCGACATCGACCGGGTCGCAACGCGCGAAAGCGCAGGAGACGACCAATGAGCGGGCGGCCGTCTTCCGGTCAATCCGGTCTGATTGCGTGGTTTGCCGGCAATCACGTGGCCGCCAACCTGCTGATGATCGTCATCATCGTGTTCGGCATTTTCTCCGCTTTCACGATCCGCAAACAGACGACGCCGGATTTCGAACTGAACCTGGTACAGATCCAGGTGCCGTACCTTGGCGCTGCACCCCAGGAAGTCGAGGAGGGCGTCGTCATCAAGATCGAGGAAGCAATCCAGGACCTGGATGGCATCGTCAAGTTGAACTCGGTCGCACGCGAGGGAATGGGAACCGTTACCGCGGAAGTTTCCGTGGACACGAACTTAAGTGAGGTGCTGAGCGAGATCAAGACCAGGGTCGACGCCATTTCCACTTTTCCGGCGCTGACGGAAAAGCCGATCATCTTCAAACAGGAAGTACCGATACACGTCGTATTCGTGTCGATCTACGGCGACCTGGATGACTTCGCGCGAAAATCCATCGCGCAACAGGTTCGCGAGGAGCTGTCTGCGATTCCGAGCGTGAACCAGGTGCAGTACCTCGGCGAACGGGACTACGAAATCAGTATCGAAGTGTCCGAGCAGGTGTTGCGCAAGTACGGCCTGAGCATGAGCGAAGTGTCGCAGGCCATCCGCGACTCGTCCGTCGACCTTCCCGGAGGCGCCATCAACACCGAGGGCGGTGACATCCTGTTGCGCACCGAGGGGCAGGTGTATACCGGCAAGGAATTTGCAGATCTGGTGCTGCGAACATACCCCGACGGAACGCGGCTCAAGCTTGGCAATATAGCCACGATCAAGGATGGTTTTGTAGAAGGCGAGGGTTTCGGCCGCTTCAATGGCGAGCCGACAGCGATATTGCGGGTGCTGGCAGGTGGGCAGCAGAACGAGCTCGAGACGGCGGCTGCGGTAAACGAGTACATCGAAAAGAAGTCCGCGTCACTGCCGGACGGCATTCGTATGGAGTCCTGGGTCAACCGTTCGCATTATCTCGAAGGCCGGCTCGAGCTGATGACGCGCAACATGCTTCAGGGTGCCGCGCTGGTATTCCTGATCCTGACGCTGTTCTTGCGGCTCAAAGTGGCGACCTGGGTCATCGTCGGCATACCGCTCGCGTTTTTTGGCACGCTGTGGCTGATGCCGTTCGGACCCTGGCCCGTCACGGTCAACATGATCAGCCTCTTCGGCTTCATCCTCGTACTCGGTATCGTTGTCGACGACGCCATCATCATCGGCGAAAGCGTGTATACGAAGATCCGCGCAGACGGACATACGCTGGAGAATGTCGTGCTCGGTGCAAAGCGAGTGGCTGTACCTGCGACATTCGGCGTACTGACGACCATTGCGGCATTTGCGCCGATGCTCTTCATCGGTGGTACTTTCGGCCCGTTTTTCGAAGCGATGTCGGTGGTCGTTATCCTCTGCCTCATATTCTCGCTGATCGAATCCAAGCTGATTCTTCCCGCGCATCTCGTGCATGCGAAAATCGCCGCCATCGACGAGGCGGCGCTGTTCGATCCACACCTGCAATTGCCGTTGCACCGGCGCATTCCGCGCGCCTTCCAGAGATTTCAGCGCCGCTTTCAGCACGGGCTGCAGAAGCTGATACACCAGGGTTATGCACCACTGCTGACCAAAGCGCTGCGTAATCGCGGCGTGACCTGCAGCTTGTTCACGGGCATCCTGATCATAACCTTCGGCTTGCTGCAAAGTGGCGTGGTCAGGGTGGTGCTGTTTCCGGAAGTGCCCGGCGATTTCATCCAGATGAACCTGACCATGCAGAACGGTACCGCGCCGGCGACGCGAAACGAGGCGTTGACACGCATGGAGCAGGCGATACTGCAGGTCAACGACGAGTATGTAGCAGCCAACCCGGGCGTCGAGGACCCGGTCAATCACGTCGCGGTATTCACCCAGGGCGATACCGGCGGGCTGATTTTCGTCGAGATGCCGATGGATGAGGACCGGCCGCTGAACGGTGACGACCTTACCGGCATGTGGCGTGACAAGGTCGGCGAGATACCTGGCGTGAAGGACATCGATTTCTCCGATGGCAATAACCTGGGCGGTGGCGCACCGTTGAGCTTCAATCTGACCGGCGCCGATTACGGCGTGCTGGAACGCGCTTCCGGGGAACTCGAGAGTAAGCTCGCGGAATACGGCGGCGTTTTCGATATCCGGAATTCGCTCAGCACCGGTGGGCAGGAAATCAGCCTCAAGATCAAGCCCGAGGCCGAAGCGCTCGGACTCACTCTGGCCTCCCTCGGGCGCCAGGTGCGCCAGGCGTTTTACGGCGAGGAAGCGCAACGCATCCAGCGCGGTCGCGACGAACTGAAGGTCATGGTTCGTTACCCGAAAGAGGAGCGCCGCTCGGTTGCGGACCTGGAGAACATGCGCATACGCACGCCGGCCGGCGACGAAGTACCGTTCGCGTCGGTGGCCGAG
>CAYXKM010000269.1:0-2098 GCA_964465665.1 uncultured Woeseiaceae bacterium | reverse complement strand
ACGGACGCGAGCAGCAGGAATGGAAGGTACTCGCTGGTCCGGCGGACTTTTCCAAGCTGCAGCCAGGCGAGGAAGGCCGGCAACACGGCATTGGCGATCAGTACACCGCACCAGGCAATCCGGTCGTGGCCGCCCGCGATTATCCGGAAAACGGCCAGGAGCGCGAATGCGATGCTCAGCAGCGCCGCTGGCAGCAGGAACAGGGATTTCGACCTGGCATTTGCAGTCATCGTGTCAGTCGCAGAAAAACCGGGACAGCGGGTTACATGTTGCGCCGATACTCACCGCCGACTTCGTACAATGCGGCGGAGATCTGCCCCAATGAATTCGACTTTACCGTATTCATGAGTTCGGCAAATACGTTACTGCGCGATCGCGCAACTTTCTGCAAGGTCTCAACAGCCTGACGACTCTCCGCCGCGTGCGTTTGTTGAAATGCCCGGACGTGACGGATCTGATCGTCTTTCTCGGACTCGGTCGACCGGATCAGTTCCAGATCATGAACCTCGTCTTCCTGGCCCTGCTTCGGCAGGAATGTGTTGACGCCGATCAGCGGGTACGAGCCATCGTGTTTCTTGCTTTCGTAGTACAGGCTTTCCTCCTGGATCTTGCCGCGCTGGTACATGGTATCCATTGCGCCGAGTACCCCGCCCCGCTCCGAAATGCGGTCGAATTCCTGGTAAACAGCTTCTTCGACCAGCTCCGTCAACTCCTCGATGATGAACGACCCCTGCCAGGGATTCTCGCAGTAATTCAGGCCCAATTCGCGCGAAATGATCAGCTGGATGGCTACTGCACGCCGCACGGACTGTTCCGTCGGCGTGGTAACTGCCTCATCGAATGCGTTGGTATGCAGGCTGTTGCAGTTGTCGAACAGCGCGTACAGCGCCTGTAGCGTCGTGCGTATGTCATTGAAACTGATTTCCTGCGCATGCAGGCTTCTGCCGGAGGTCTGTATGTGGTATTTCAGCATTTGGCTTCGCGGGCTTGCACCGTATCGCTCGCGCATGGCGCGAGCCCAGATTCGCCGGGCAACCCGACCGATAACCGAGTATTCCGGATCCATCCCGTTGGAGAAAAAGAAACTTAAGTTAGGCGCGAAATCATCGATATCCATGCCGCGCGCGAGGTAATACTCGACTATGGTGAAACCGTTGGACAGGGTGAAAGCGAGCTGGCTGATCGGGTTCGCGCCGGCCTCGGCTATGTGATAACCGCTGATCGACACGCTGTAGTAATTGCGCACGTTGTTATCAATAAAGAACTGTTGCACGTCGCCCATCATCTTCATGGCGAACTCGGTCGAGAATATGCAGGTATTCTGCGCCTGGTCCTCTTTCAGAATGTCGGCCTGCACCGTTCCACGCACTGAAGCGAGTGTGCTTCTTCTTATTTTTTCATAGACCTCCGGTGACACCAGTCTGTCGCCGGAAATCCCCAGGAGCCCGAGACCGAGCGCGTCACTTCCCGGCGGCAGCTCACCGACGTACCGCGGCCGGTCCTTGCCTTTGAAATACGCCTCGATCTTTTTCTGGGCGGCATCCCATTCGCCGGCTTCCCTGAGGTGTTTCTCCACCTGCTGGTCGATCGCCGTGTTCATGAAGAAAGCCAGTATCATCGGCGCGGGGCCGTTGATCGTCATCGATACACTGGTAGTCGGCGAACAAAGGTCGAATCCGGAGTACAATTTTTTCATGTCGTCGACGGTCGCGATCGACACGCCGGAATTACCCACCTTGCCGTAGATATCGGGCCGCTCGTGCGGGTTCTCGCCGTACAGGGTTACGGAATCGAACGCCGTCGACAGCCTCGCCGCATCCTGGCCATGTGACAGGTAATGAAAGCGTCGGTTGGTGCGCTCCGGCGTGCCTTCGCCCGCGAACATGCGCGCCGGATCTTCGCCGGCACGACGGTACGGATACACACCGGCGGTATACGGATAGTGTCCCGGAAGATTTTCTTCCATGCGCCAGCGCAACAGGTCACCCCAGTCGTGGAAACGCGGCAGACCGAGCTTCGGAATCTGGATGTGCGACAGCGATTCGCTGTAATTGTCGCCGTTGATTTCCTTGCCGCGCACGAAATAGGAATATTGTTC
>CAYXKM010000268.1:0-14641 GCA_964465665.1 uncultured Woeseiaceae bacterium | reverse complement strand
GGCGCCACCGTGCAGATACTGCAGTCGCCGGGCAATACGGTGCTCGGTTCGATGGTGTCATCCGACACCGGCGCGTATTCCTTTGTTGTGCCGGGCCAGACCGATGTGCGCCTGCGGGTACGGGCGGAACTGAAGCAGGGCGGGACGCAATCCTGGGATGTCGAGGTTCGTGACAATACGCAATCGACGACCCTGCCGCTCACCGAGCGTCCCCTGTACGTGATGGACGGCGCTGTTTTCAATTCCGGTGGCGTCGATTCGACGCGGAATCTCACGGCAACCACGGGTTGGGGCGGCAGTTCCTATACCGATCCAAGGGCGGCCGCGCCGTTTGCCATTTTGGACACCATCTATAGCGTCATGCGTTTTATCGCCGCGGAGGATCCGACAGTCGATTTTCCGCCGCTCGATGCCTACTGGAGCATAAACAACAACACCAGTGCCGGCACCGGCGACTTTTTCGGTGACATCGACAACGGCGATATCGGGACCAGCTTCTATCTCGGCGGGTCGTTTACCGGGCTGTTCCTGCTGGGTCTTGATGGCGATGACACCGAGGAGTTCGACGACCACGTCATCGTTCACGAATGGGGTCACTATTTCGAGGACAAGTTCTCGCGCTCGGACAGCATCGGCGGCTCGCACAGCAGCAATGACCGCCTGGATGCGCGTGTGGCCTTCGGTGAAGGCTGGGCCACCGCGCTGTCCGGCATCGCATTGAACAATCCGAACTATTGCGACACTTTGTGGTTCAGCGGTGATCTCAGCGGTTTCCACATCGATATCGAAAACTGGAATACCGGGGGTACCGCCGGCTGGTACAACGAATTCTCCATCCTCAAATTGATTTATGACTTGTGGGACGGCAACGACGACGGATCGGACAACGACACGATCGGTTTCGGCCCGATCTACGATGTCCTGACCGGACCGCAATCGACGACGCCGGCCTTCACCAGCATTTTCACTTTTGCCGAAGCGCTGAAAAACCAGGGCACGGGAAAAAATGCTTTCATCGATTCGCAACTGACTCGGGAGAGCATAACCGCGTCGGGTATAGAGCCCTTCGGCTCCACCGAGACCAATAACGCCGGCGGTGCCCCGGATGTATTGCCGATCTACACGACAATTCCAACCGACGGTAGCGCGGTGCCCATTTGCTCCAACAGCCAGTTTGACCGCAGCAATGGAAACCTGAATGCAACGGGCAACAAAGTGTCAGAGCACCGTTTCCTGCGCATGAACGTGACAACCCAGGGCCAGTACACGTTCACGATCCTGACCGATGCGGCGACGCTGGCGCTGCTTCCGCCGGATAACCCGAACGATGACGTCGACCAGAGCGATCCGGACATCTACATTTTCCGTAGTGGCAACCTGATCGATGAGGGTGTAAGTGGAGTGGCCAACGAGGAAATCTTCACGACGCCGACACTGGCGACGGGCAGCTACGTCATGGATTTCCACGAGTTTCGCTACGAGGACACGGATACGCCTGCGGGATTTCCCTCACGCGCCTGCTTTACAATCCAGGTATTGGGCCCGTAATGAGCTATCCAGGTGAATCGAATGTCTGAAAAACGTAATCTGGCATTGGTGCTTCTGCTTTCCGGGGCGTTTGTGGTCTCCTGCCAGGAGTCCGCGGAAGAAGCAGGCGGAAGCAGTGCGGCCAATTCCGCGGCGGCCACAGGCAAACCGGCCATAGCAACCAATGCCGACGGCGTTGCCATGTCCCCCGGCAAACCGACTGCACCGGTGTCCATCGAATACACCGTGATCGGAGCCGCGGTCGTCGGCCAGCCGGTCAGCATTAACTTGCAGGTTTCGTCCACCGAGCCGGATGAGGCAGTCACACTCGAATATCGAACCAGTGATACCAGTGCGATGCTGTTTCCTGAATCGCAGGCGCAACGCATCGAATTGGCCGCGGCATCGGACAGCGGCCCGAGGATGCAACAGGTGACGGTCATCCCGCAGCGCGAAGGTCGCCTGTTCCTGAACGTTTCCGCCGCTGTGGAGACAGCAAACGGCACCATGTTCCGTTCGCTTGCCATACCGATCCAGGTCGGCGCCGGTGCCAGTGAGCCGGCAGTGAACGGTGAACTGCAGGAAATGCCGGACGGCGAGACTGTCATCTCGATGCCGGCCAGCGAAACCGACGGCAACTGATCGCACCAGCAAGCTGCCTGATCCCCAGGCCCGACCGGGCCATATTATGTTCAGTCGATGAACTGCAGCGACCTGGAATGCCCGGAATAGGCGGCTGGTACAATCACCAAACCCGATTCCGGGAATATATTCCCAACATTTTTTTCAATACGAGAGTTCGATCACAGACGCTGCGCGGCACAGCATCTAAGGTTCTCCCCAGGATGCCGGAACACTGTCCAGCAATTCACCCCCGGCAACCGCAAAAGGGATTTCCACCGTATCGATAGTGCTTCGACAGGGTGGTCGGTCGCGCAGTAATGATCCTGACGGATCGTGAGCATCGATGCAGCAGGACTTGCGAAAACAGATCAAGGAAGCAACGAAAAAGTCTGGCAATGAAAAGCTCGACTTCCTGGCCCTGCTCAAACTCATTGACGAACATTATGACAAAATGGAAGCGACCATTACGCAGTCGTTCGCGCAGTCGCACGTCACGAGTACGGGCACGCCAATCGAAGTCATCTTTGACAGCGTTACCGACGCGCTGATAACGGTCAACTCCCAGGGCATCATTCGCAACTGCAACAAGGTCTGTTCCCGTTACTTCGGGTTGAGCAAGGATCAACTCATCGGTTCCTCCTTTGCGACCATCGTGCCCGCCGTTGTCGACCGGCAGATCGCCGAATTTCTCGATCCGTTCATGTCGAGCCTCGATGACACCCATGTCGAGGTCAACGGCGGCGAAGTCGATGCGATACGCGCCAACGGCCAGCATTTCGTCGCAGAGATAAACTCGAGCAGCCTCGAGGCCGGCGACGACAAACTGTTCGTCATCAGCCTTCGTGACGTCACCGGTCGAAAGCTGGCCGAGAAAAACCTGAAGGAAAACGAGGAACGTTACAGGGCACTGGTGGAAAACGCGCCCGAAGCCATTGTGGTCCTCGATGTCGAGCGCAATATCTTCTCCGACGCCAACGAGAACGCCTGCAATCTCTTCAATATGTCGCGGGCACGCCTGCTGAGTGTCGGCCCGAAAGCCATCAGTCCGCGGATGCAACCGGACGGCACGCCGTCTTTCGGTGTTCGCCGCGGCTACATCGACAAGGCGCTGGAAGGCGGCCATCCGATATTCGAATGGATGCACAAGGATTCGAACGGCAAGGAAATACCCTGCGAAGTCCGTTTCAGCCGCCTGCCCGATGCGGAACGCAAGCTTATTCGTGTCAGCATCACCAACATCGTCGACAGGAAGCGCAACGAGGATTTCGCGTTCGCGCAGAACAAGATACTGGAAATGGTGGCGGCCAGCACACCGCTCGACCGCACACTGAAGTCTATTTGTCATTGCATAGAAAAGATCGGGACCGGCATGCGCGCGGTCATTATGAAACTCGACGTCCGCAATCAGACACTGAGTGTGGAACAGAGCGGCGGGCTGCCGGAAGCGTTCAAACTTGCGCTCGACTTCACGCGCGTGGAGGAGAACGGGATCTCCTGTGGCGCCGCGGTGTATGCCAACCGGGAAAGAATAGCGGCCGACATTGCAGCGGATCCGGCCTGGGCGCGGCTTCACGATATCGCAAAACAGAGCAGGATAGCCGCCGCCTGGTCGTTCCCCCTGCACGGCGCGGCATCGCGCATCATCGGCACGCTGGATGTGTACCTGAACACACCCCGCGAACCCGGAACGGATGAACTGGACAAGATCGGCCGCATGGCTCGTCTCGCCGGCATTGCGATCAAGCGACAGATGGATGAAGATCGCTTGAAGAACTCCGAATCGCGATACCGCGGGCTGTTCGAGAACGTAGTCGACGGCGTGTACATCGCCTCCCGCGACGGTGACATCATCACCGTCAATCCTGCGCTGGTCGAAATGCTCGGCTTCGAAAGTGCGCAGGACCTGAAACAGGCAGGCCGCACCACACTGCTGTATGTGAATCCGGTCGATCGGGAGCGCGTATTCGCCCGCCTCGAAGCAGAAGGCGTGGTTCGCAACTTCGAATATCGCCTGCGGCGCAAGGATGGCAAGGAGATTGTCGTGCTCGAGAATTCGCGCGCCATTTATGACGTGCAAGGGAATATCGTGGCGCACGAGGGGACGATCACCGACATTACCGAACGCAAAGTAGCCGAAACGCGGGTGTTTGAAGAGAAGGAAAGAGCGCAGGTAACGCTGCAATCGATCGGTGACGGCGTTATCACCACAGACGCCAACGGCTGTATCGACTACATCAATCCCGTGGCACAGGACCTGACCGGCTGGGACATTCGCACGGCGCGCGGCAAGCCGATCCAGAAGATCATGACCATCGTCAACGAGCATACCCGCGCTTCCGTAGAGAATCCGGTCATGCGCTGCCTGCGGGAAGGCCGTGTCATCAACCTGGCGCAGAACTCGATGCTGATCAATCAGCACGGCGACGAAGTACCGATCCAGGATTCTGCGGCGCCGATTCGCGACCGTATCGGCAATATCATCGGATCGGTCATGGTGTTTCACGACACCAGCAAGGAATCACGCCTGTTTCGCCAGCTGTCGTACCAGGCGTCTCATGATGCGCTGACCGGTTTAATCAATCGCCGGGAATTCGAGAACCGGCTGGTGGCGGCGCTCGAGGCATCGAAATCCAATCCGGATCAGACGCACGCGCTGTTGTACCTCGACCTGGATCAGTTCAAGGTCGTGAACGATACGTTTGGCCACACTGCGGGTGACGAATTGCTGCGCAAGGTGACCGAGATCGTGCAGGCCAACATACGGTCAACGGATGTGCTGGCACGGCTCGGCGGCGACGAGTACGGCATACTGCTCGAACGGTGCACCGAAGAACGCGCCATGGAGGTCGGTGAGGCCATTCGTTGCGCGATCGAGGGGTTCCGTTTCAATTGGCAGGATGCATTTACCAGCGTCCGCTGTTCCATCGGCGTGGTGCTGGTAAGCGGCGAGAGTCAGTCCGCCGCCAGCATCATGAGTTACGCCGACGTAGCCTGTTACTCGGCCAAGGACATGGGCCGCAACAAGGTCCACCTGTACCAGGACAGCGACGCATCGATGCGCCACGAGGAAATGAAGTGGGTGTCGCGGATAACCAGCGCTGTTGAAGACAAACGTCTCGAACTGTTCTATCAGCCGATCATCGGCATCGGCAAGAAGAAATCGGATTCTCGTGGTCATTACGAGCTGCTGCTGCGGATGCGTGATGAAAACGGCGTGCTGGTCAGTCCGGATCAGTTTATTCCGGCCGCCGAGCGCTACAACCTGATGTCGACGCTCGACCGCTGGGTCATACACGAGGCCCTTACGCAGCTCGCGGATCGAAATCCGGAATCGAAGGAGGCCAAATTCACACTGGCCATCAATCTGTCGGGAACTTCGTTGAGCGAAGACCGGTTTCTCGACTACGTCATCGATGAGCTAGGCAAATGCAAGCTGCCCAACGGCGCTATCTGCTTCGAAATCACCGAGACCGCCGCGATCTCCAACCTGTCACGGGTAGTGCACTTCATGCAGACCCTGAAACAGCTTGGTTGCAAGTTCTCGCTCGACGATTTTGGCAGCGGGCTTTCATCGTTTACTTATCTCAAAAATCTGCCGGTCGACTACCTCAAAATCGACGGACAGTTCATACGCAATGTGGCAGAAGACCGCGTGGACGAAAGCATGGTCAGGGCGATCAACGACGTCGGCCGCGCGATGGGTATCGAAACCATTGCGGAGCGAGTCGAGTCCCGTGCCGTGCTGGACAAACTCAGTGCGCTCGGCGTCGAGTATGCACAGGGGTACTACATTGCAAGACCGACGTCGGTGCAGACCTTCGAACCCTGGGCCGACGCAAGTTTTTCACGCCTTGCCTGAGCATCGCGGCACAAAGAAAGACCAGTATTCCCGATAAAAAACAATAAGGTATATTCTTTTTCCGCCGGATCTGTGAGCGCTTGCGCAAAATACCGGTACGGAATGCGGCACAGGTCGCAGCATCCACTGTCATTCGCCGCTAGCATCGCGAAATGTATGCCTATTTCGAACGCAGACGAGCTGCGAAACCATGCAGCTGACCCAGTTCAATCACGTCCTGCCGGTGGTCTTCGGTTTCGCGGCCGTCCTGTATCTGTGGCTGGCTATACGCGTTTCGCGCGCAACGCTGCCGCTTTCGAACAACGCCATCAGCTATTTCCTGTTCCTGATCGGTGCCATGATCGCCGGCAGCGCATTTGCTTTCGGTACAGAGGACCCGAACATTTACGGCATCGGCCGTACTTTGAGTTTCTTTGCGGGCGGATTCGTGCCGCTGGTTTTCTACTGCATCTATCGTGAGTACACGGTGGGCCGCACCCACCCGATGCTGATCGCCGTGCTGTCGGTCATTCCGATCATCACGACGCTGCTGGCGATAACCAATCCCATGCACAACATGATCTGGACCGTCGTCGAAACAGATTCCGGCACCCGTTTTACCGATGCAACCGAACACCTCTGGTTCAAGCGCGTACACGCACCGTATGCCTACGGGTTGCTGGGATATTCCGTGCTGGCGATGGCCAGCCGGTTGTCGAACATCGCACGCGCGCACCGCCGCAAGATCGTTATTCTCCTGTTCTGCGCTGCATTGCCATACGCTGTCAGCGTCGCCAACACCTTGTTGGGAATCGGTCCGGTACATTTTCCGTTTACCTCACTGACACTGGTGCTGATGCTGCCGCTTTACTGGTGGGCGAGCGTCGATCTCCGGGTCTACGATTTCAGCCCGCTGGCCTATCAGACCATGTTCGATCATGTTCGGGACCCCATCATCGTGCTCGATAAGTCGCAGCGGATCATCAGCGCAAATCATCCGGCACAAGTGCTGCTGAACGGTTCCGAGCAAAGCCTGCTGGGGAAGAAATTGTGGGAAGACCTGCCCGAAGCGCAAGCCATGCTGAAGCAAGCCGGGGACCGCGACCTGACTCAGACCGTTCGCATGCAGTCCGATCGCTTTTTCGAATTGAACAGCGCGCCGCTCAGAAGCCCGTCAGGTCGCGAGCAGGGTACCGTGGTGGTCTGTCGCGATGTGACGGAACGAAAACGCGCTCTGCGGGCACTGGCAGACAGCGAACACCTGATCCGTTCCCTGGTCGAGCATTCGTCCAACGGCATTCTGCGCTTCGCGCGGGACCTGCGCGATGCCGATCTGAAATATCGCTGCACGTTCGCGAACCGCGCTGCGGAGCGATTTCTGCGCAGCGGCAACGGTACACTTGTTGGCATGCCGCTGGAAAAACTCGAATTGCTCGAGCATTCGCGTCTGCAGAGCCATTTTGGCAACGGAACCGACGGTGCCTCCAGTGTCAGTTACGAAATACCAGTGGAGGGCGATGCCGAGGAGATGTGGCTGCGGGTAGTCGGCGAGCCGGTAGGGCAGGATTTCTCGGTCACGCTGATCGACATTACGCAGCGCAAGCGAAACGAGAATAAGATTCTGGCCGATGCTCTTCGCGACCCGTTGACCGGCGTCTGGAACCGTCGTGGTTTCGAACAGGTGGCGGCAGAACGCATCGCCGCATCGACGCAGGGCGCCGTCCTGTATCTCGACCTGAACGAGTTCAAAATGATCAACGACCGTTTCGGTCACCAGGCGGGGGACGCGCTGCTCAAAGCGTTTGGTCACCGGCTCGAATTCTGCCTTCGTCCCGAAGACATCCTCGCCCGCCTTGGCGGCGATGAATTCGCCATCGTGTTACCCGGGGTTACCGTTACCGATGCCAAGCACGTGGCCGAAAGGCTGGTGGAAACCGCCTCCGAGGCCTACATCATCCAGGGCCAGGAGATCGAATGCGCCGCCAGCGTCGGCATCTCGCTGATGCCCGCCCATGGCAATGAACTGTGGCAGCTCGTCAGTGTTGCCGACCAGGCCATGTACAACGCCAAATCCCAGCGCAAAGGCGACGCGGCCAATGACCGCGCTGCCTACGTGGAGGCCGCCATCGCTTCCTGAGGATCCTCGCCTCGGGGCTTGACAAATAATCGATATATCGGGAAACTCCGATATATGGAAGTAAACACTGCCCTGGAAGCCCTTACTGCGCTCTCGCACGAAACCCGGCTGTGGGTCTTTCGACTCCTGGTCCAGGCCGGGCCTGAGGGCCTGCCTGCCGGCGAAATTGCCGACAGCTTGAGTTCCCGGCAGAACACCATGTCCAGCCATCTTCGCATCCTGCATGCCGCCGGCCTCATCGACAGCGAGCGCCGCGGCCGGCAGGTGGTTTACCGGGCGAACTACGACACCGTGCGAAGCCTGGTGACGTTTCTGGTTGAGGATTGCTGTGCCGGCAGTTCGCAGGTCTGCAGTCCGCTTACGGAATCGGTGAACCAGGTTTGCACACCCACAACGAGGATAAGTCAATGAAGCGTTTTCACGTCAATGTCAGCGTCGCCGACCTTGCCCAGTCGCGACAGTTTTACACCGGCCTGTTTGGCGAGGCACCGGCCGTCTCGAAAGACGACTATGCAAAATGGATGCTGGAGGATCCGCGCCTCAACTTCTCGATTACGCAGAGCAGCGGAAAGCGTGGCATCCAGCACGTCGGCCTTCAGGCTGACACGATTGAGGAACTGGCGGAAATTCGCCAACGCCTGACCAAAGCCGGCGAGGCGACGGTCGACCAGCCGGACACCGAATGCTGTTACGCACGCTCCACCAAGACCTGGGTCCGCGACCCGGACGACGTCGCCTGGGAAAACTTCGTAACGCACGAACAGATCGCGAACTTCGGTTGCGGTACGCCGTCGGCCGATACGGTAACGGCCGGGAAACGCTGCTGCGCATGATTGCAACGATGCCCGCGGCTAAAAACGTGCCCAAAAATGTGCTCATTCTGTGCACCGGGAACTCGGCGCGCAGCATCATGGCCGAAGCGATACTGAATTCGCTCGGACAAGGCCGCTTCAGGGCATTCAGTGCCGGCAGCCAGCCGGCCGGCAAAGTGAATCCGGCCGCGTTGCGGCAGCTCGAATCCGCCGGTCACCCGACCAGCGGATTGCGCTCGAAATCCTGGGACGAATTTTCAGGCGCGATGGCTCCGCGCATGGATATCGTCATCACGGTTTGTGACAGCGCGGCAAAAGAGAGTTGTCCGTTGTGGCACGGTGCGCCGGTCACAGCTCACTGGGGCATACCGGACCCGGCGGCCGTCAAAGGCACCGATGACGATGTACGGCGTGCGTTCGACGAGGCGTACCGGGTGCTGCTGCACCGGATGAGGATGCTGGTTGCGCTGCCGGTGGGGAAGCTCGACAGGACCAACTTGCAGAAGGAATTGCGCGCCATTGCCAACTCCAACTCCAACTCCATCTCGATAGCCGGCGCCGTCCCCCGATGACGGGACCGGCCCCCATGAACGTATTCGAACGCTTCCTGACGTTGTGGGTAATTGCCTGCATCGTCGCCGGCATCACTGCGGGACATTTTTTCCCGGGTCTTTTCAATGGCGTTGCAGCAGCCGAAATCGCGAAGGTCAATCTGCCGGTCGCGATCCTGATCTGGCTCATGATCATTCCAATGCTAATCAAGATCGATCCCGCAGCGTTGGCCGGGGTCATGGCGTACTGGCGCGGCATTGGCGTCACGCTGTTTATCAACTGGGCGGTGAAGCCGTTTTCCATGGCGGTTCTTGGCTGGCTTTTCATCGGCGTGGTGTTCCGGCCGTACCTGCCGGAAGAGCAGATTGCTTCGTACATCGCCGGCCTGATCCTGCTTGCCGCAGCGCCGTGCACGGCGATGGTCTTCGTCTGGAGCAACTTGTCCGACGGCGAACCGCATTTCACGCTGAGCCAGGTTGCGTTGAACGACCTCATCATGATTTTCGCCTATGCACCGATCGTGGCGCTGCTGCTCGGGCTGTCGGCCATCACCGTGCCCTGGGACACGCTGCTGCTTTCCGTCGTTCTCTATATTGTCGTACCGATCATCATCGCGCAGCTGATTCGCCGTCGCCTCACGGCGGATGGCAACGAGCAGCCGTTGCAGCAGCTTCTCGCCCGCTTGCAGCCGGTTTCCCTGATCGCGCTGCTGGCAACCCTCGTGCTGTTGTTCGGTTTCCAGGGCGAGCAAATCATCGGGCAGCCGTTGATCATTGCCATGCTCGCTGTGCCGATCCTTATACAGGTTTATTTCAATTCCGGACTGGCCTACCTGCTGAACCGCGCAAGCGGCGAGGCGCACTGCGTCGCCGGACCTTCTGCATTGATTGGCGCAAGCAACTTTTTCGAGCTTGCTGTCGCTGCAGCCATCAGCCTGTTTGGCCTGAATTCCGGCGCGGCACTGGCGACCGTTGTCGGCGTACTGATCGAAGTGCCGGTCATGTTGAGCGTTGTGCGGATCGTCGGCGCGACCAAAGGTTGGTACGAGTCGGGCCGGCGCGTACAGCTTCGAGCCGGGCAGCGGCCAATCAACTGATGCCGGCGCTGCGTGCGCCGGTCAGTTGTCGTAAACGATCAGATCGAAGACGTTGGGGTCGGGCGTATCCAACAACGCCAGTTCGGCGATGTCGCCGAGCGCGAGGTCGAGTGTCAGCGGGCCGCCAATGATGTCCTTTTCACCCGGCAGGGTTATCGCTATCTGGTAACTTCCTGCGTCAAGGTTTGCATACCCGGTTGTCGCACGGAAAGGCAGGCTGAAGAAGCGCGGAAACACATCGGGTATGACTTCTGTGGCATCGAAAATATAAAGATCGACCAGAGCGACATTGTCTGCAAGATGCACAAGCCGGAATCGTCCGGTGGTCTCGATGGGTCTCCGCTCCTCCTGAAATGCAATAATATCGAGTTCGCCGGCAGCGCCGATCAGGAACAAGCTGTTGCGCGAGCCTGGCAGCACTGTCAGAACATCCTCGAGCAATAGCACTCCGGTATCGCCGGCGGGCGTGAAAGTCAGTGGCACGGCCGTTAGGCCGAAATCCAAATCCGCTGTGAGCTCGCCGTATGCGACGTCACCAACCAGGGGCGCCGTGAAGTCGTCGTTCGCGTACAGGTCGACATTGCCGGTTGCAATCGACGCGTGCATTAGCCGAACCGTCGGCGGGATGTTGTCGTCCGCGAGCTCCGTGCTCGCGCCACCGGCGCCCATTACCCGAACACTCAGATTGCCGGTGATCGAAGGATCGGCATCGAAAATGCTGTACACAAGCGAGGTTCCGCCTGTCTGGCTGACGGGACGCGAGCGGTACCGAATGTCGTTCGGAGCATCCTGTGTCGTCAGGACGAATTCGTAGTCGCCGGCAGGAACTTCGAATGCGGCCGACAGTTCGCCAAAAGCCAGCGTTGCCCGGCGTTCAGCGATTACCGGCACGGTATCGGGCGCCGCGAAATAGACATCGAGTGCCGCACCGGTCTCCGCCAGGTGCAGTGTCCGGATCTCGAACACGGTTTCGCCGCTGCTCCACTGACGTTCCGGGTATTCGAACCGCAATACGTCCGGTGAGGCAAGCTCGCCTGTCAGCGCAAACACGTATTCGTTGTTGGCAACCACGTTGACGGCTTCGGTGGCGATGCGCGTGCGGGTCGTATCGCCGGCAAGCACGACATCGAAGTTGATGTTGTACGGGAGGTTGTCGAAACGCGATGACGATCCACCCTTGTATTCCAGGCCGGCGAGCGCCCGTTCCTCGATGAGAAAGATGACGTCGGGTGCGGAGATAATGGCATTGATGCCACGCAAATTGCCTTTGCCCGATGCCTCCGGACGGGAAGTTTCGGTGCAGGCGCCGAGCCCGATCGCCGCCAGCGCCGCGAGCAGTAATGATACCGATGCTTTCAACATGCTTTCGTCCGTTTGCATTGACCAGTTTGCATTGACCCGTTTGAATTTATGATCATCCCGCCTTCCGGGCCTCGTAACCGTAAACGGACTTGACCTCGAGAAATTCGTCGATGCCGCGGGGTCCCCATTCGCGGCCGTTGCCGGATTGTTTGTAGCCGCCGAACGGCGCCATGGAATCCAGCGACGCACCGTTGATGTGCACCATGCCGGTCCGCAGCCGGCTGGCGACCCGCCGCGCCCGATCGAGGTTTCCCGAACTGACGTAACCTGACAGGCCATAGGGCGTGTCATTGGCGATACGAATCGCCTCGTCTTCGCTGTCATAGGGAATGATCGCGAGCACAGGTCCGAAAATTTCCTCGCGGGCAATGGTCATGTCGTTGTTGACATCGGTAAAGACCGTGGGTTTCACAAAATACCCGCGCGAGAGTCCTTTCGGTCGCCCGGTGCCGCCGGTCGCGAGCTTCGCGCCTTCGTCGATGCCTTTCTGGATCAGTGCCTGGACCTTGTTCCATTGCAATTCGGAGACGACCGGGCCCATGTCGGTTTTTTCGTCGGTCGGATCGCCGGTTTTGACGCCGTTGGCGCTACGCACGGCGATTTCCGTTGCATCGGCCATGCGTTTCCGAGGCACCAGCATGCGCGTCGGCGCATTGCAGGACTGGCCGGTGTTTTCGAAGCATTCGGCAGCGCCTTTGGCAACCGCTTTGGCGAAATCCGCATCCTCGAGAATGATGTTTGCCGATTTGCCCCCGAGTTCCTGGGCAACGCGCTTGACGGTCGGCGCGGCATTCTGTGCTACGGCTACGCCGGCACGGGTCGAGCCGGTGAAGGAAACCATTGCGATATCCGGGTGGCTGCTCAATGCCGAACCGACACCGGCACCGTCGCCGTTTACGAGGTTGAACACCCCGGCCGGCACTCCGGCAGCATGCAGGATTTCGGCAAAGATCATGGCATCGAACGGTGCGATCTCGCTGGGTTTCAACACCATCGTGCAACCGGCGGCGAGCGCCGGAGCGACTTTGCATGCAATCTGGTTGACCGGCCAGTTCCACGGCGTAATCAGCGCACACGGTCCGATCGGCTCCCTGACGATAAGCGTGGTGCCGTGACGTTCTTCGAATATGTAGTCTTTCAGCGCATCGCGCGCCGCCTTGATGTGCTGCGGACCGCTCGCCGCCTGCGCATCGCGGGCCAGCAGCCACGGTGCACCCATCTCCTCCATGACGGCACGGGCCACGTCGTCGTGGCGCTTCCTGAATTCATCGAGTATGGCATCGAGCAGATCGAGGCGCTGCTGCCGTGTGGTCTGTGCGTAAGCGTCCTGCGCCCTGCAGGCTGCCGCGACTGCAAGGTCGACGTCTTTTGCCGAACCGAGGCTGATTCGTCCGCAGACTTCCTCGGTGGCCGGATTGATGACATGGAAGGGTCGGGGTACGACCGGATCCACCCAGCGTCCGTCAATATAGAATTGCAGCATCTCGCGCATCGTTTGCTCCTGTGTAAAGCAGCCGCGAATAATAGCGTAATCGGCCGGGGCGGTCGTTACTCACGAGTTAAGGAAAGGCTGGCAGGGCGGCGCCGCGGATGACAACCGTCACCTCGGGCATTAGCATAGCAGGCCGGCAATGGCCGGCCGACTGAACCTGCGCAAGGAAAATTCGATGAGCACGAACAAACAGTTGCTGGAACGCCGCAACGCCGCCGTGGCACGCGGTGTCGGCACGCAACACACTGTTTTCGCAGAAAAAGCACTCGGTGCCGAAATCTGGGATGTCGAGGGCAACCGCTACATCGATCTTGCGACGGGCATTGCCGTCAACAACGTCGGCCACAATCACCCCAAAGTAATCGCCGCGGTGAAAGCGCAGCTCGACCGGTTCAGCCACCCCTGTTTCCAGGTGACGCCGTACGAAGTCTATATTCGCCTGGCAGAACGACTGAACGAGCTCGCGCCGGGCCCGACGCCAAAAAAAGCACTGTTTCTGACGACCGGGGTCGAGGCCGTCGAAAATGCGATCAAAATCGCTCGCTATCACACCCGGCGTACCGGCGTGATTGCTTTTTCCGGCGCTTTCCATGGCCGAACGATGATGGGCATGGCGCTGACCGGCAAGGTCTCACCGTACAAGGCCGGTTTCGGCCCGTTCCCGCCGGATATTTACCATATTCCGTATCCTATTGAATACCATGGAAAAACTGCCGAAGCTTCGTTAGCGGCACTGGATGCGCTGTTCAAGTCCGACATCGAACCGTCGCGGATTGCGGCCATGATCATCGAACCGGTGCAGGGGGAGGGCGGATTCTACGCGGCGCCGGCGTCTTTCCTGCAGGCACTCAGAAAAATTTGCGACGAGCATGGCATCGTGCTGATTGCCGACGAGATCCAGAGCGGATTTGCACGGACGGGCAAATGGTTTGCGATCGAGCATGCCGGCGTCGAACCGGACCTTATGACCGTGGCGAAGAGCATCGGCGGCGGGCTTCCGTTGTCCGGCGTAGTCGGCAAAGCGGCGATCATGGATGCGCCGCTCGTCGGCGGTCTGGGCGGTACCTACGGCGGACCTCCGGTCGGCTGCGCTGCCGGACTGGCCGTGATCGATATCATCGAGAACGAAAAACTGTGTGATCGCGCCGTTGCCATCGGCAGGAAAATTGCTGCTTGGGGCGCGTCGCTGCAGAAGTCCACC
>CAYXKM010000267.1:0-21941 GCA_964465665.1 uncultured Woeseiaceae bacterium | reverse complement strand
TTCGACTCCCATCTGCAGGGCGCACTATCGTACGAAGGCGAACGTGCATCAGACCTGAACCAGGACGACAATGCGATTCGCGGCAATGTGCCGTCGAACACCTTTGTCGACCTCGCCGCAGGCCTGGGGCGGGAATCCTGGGGAGTGGAGCTGTTCATCAGGAATGCAACGGACGAGGATGCCCCGTTGTTCCTGGTGTCGGAGTGCGCGACCTCGACGTGCGGTGTTCAGAACTACGCTGTACGTCCGCAACCTCGAACCATCGGTATCAAATTTTCACAGGAATTCTGATAGCGGCGCGAATCGATGACAGCGTAAGCAGGAAAGGGGGCGTAGAACATCTACGCCCCTTTTTTCTATCTTGCATTACGGCATGACAAAGATGATCGTAGCGGTCTGCAGGTGCATTCCGCCGCTCGGACAGCGTCCCAAGTAAGAGGTCATCAGTACGTGGCAGCCATCCTGTCCATTGCGATCGTCGTTGTCCTGACAACGTCCCTGCTGCTGACGATCCGCTGGGGACATGTCGTTTGCACCGGCAGCATGCCGGTGTCTCTTTTCACATTTATTGCGATTCTGTTCACGTCGGGGCTCGACGTCGGACTGATCATGTTTCCATTGGTCAACTTCAAGGTTTATGCGACCGAGCGGCCGTACTCCTTTGCCAACCCGCTGGCAATCGAATTCGGTTTCTGGGGGTTTCTCGTCTGGACATTCTATTTCCTGACGACCTTCTATTTCTGCATCGTCGAACCGAAACTGAAACTGTTCGAGATCCCGGCCGTCAGGTTTGTGAACAACGTTGTGATTATCGCCACCTGTGCTTTTACCGCTTACCTGTTACTCGACTACCTCCCGGATTACATCCTGGGGATCGACGACCCGGCGCGGTTCGGCCTCGTCGGAGCCGTGATACTTTTTGCCTCGCTGTCGAGTACCGATATCCGCTATGTCAAAACGTTGAGCGTTGCATCGATCTGGCTGTTCTTCGCGCTGATCGCAGCGATCTGGCTGATTTCCGGAATGGGAATCTCCGGACTTGCAAGCTCCATGGCAGGAATCGCCAGCTATTTTGCAAA
Source organism: uncultured Woeseiaceae bacterium (assembly GCA_964465665.1). Classification (GTDB taxonomy): domain Bacteria; phylum Pseudomonadota; class Gammaproteobacteria; order Steroidobacterales; family Woeseiaceae; genus JAKEGN01. Next base: position 20,862 of record CAYXKM010000267.1, on the reverse strand, counting down.
CATCCATCACTTTGTAACGCCGATTACGGATCACCACCAGTTCTATCTCTACTGGTGGTTCGCCTGGAGCATCATGATCGGCCAGTTCGTCTCCAGGTTTGTCAGCGGACTGACAGCCCGGCAATTGCTGGCCGCGTTGCTGATCGTTCCCTCCATCCCCATCGCAATATGGTTTTCGGTGCTATATTTCTATTTCAGCAATGACATTGAAATTGAAAGTCACTGGCGATGGGCGATGGTGACGGTCGGGATCGTGTTCGTAGTCAATTCCCTGGACTCCTTGATTCGCCTGTATACGCAGAACATCGAATTTACCGTGACAAGGTTCGGCGCTGCGCGATACGTAGCCGGTAACTGGGCGATGCTTGCGACACTGGTACTGCTGTTCCAGTTTACGCCACTGAAAATCGAGTGGATCGGTTTGGTCGTTGTTGGCATATACAGCGCCGTTTACTTCCTGTTGATCAAGCGGCGGCGGGAACTTCAATAACAGCCTGACCGCAGGTTGGCCGGGGGCCGGAATTATGCAATACCATTCAAAAAGCACATTGCCCAGGCAGGAAAACTACATCGGCGGCCGCTGCGTCACCAACAGCGACGGCAGGACTTTTGTCACGCGGCACCCGGGAAACGAGTCGGTCATTTGCGAAGTCGAGACGGCGGGTGCGGCGGAGATCGATCTCGCGGTGGCCAGTGCGCGCGACGCATTTGCGGGTTGGTCCGGTACGCCGGCCGCGCAGCGGTCTGCGATTCTCCGGCGAGCCGCAACGCTGCTCCGCGAACGCAATGAAGAGCTGGCGTTGCTGGAAACGCTGGATACCGGAAAACCCATCGCCGAGACCAGGGCGGTCGACATAGCCACCGGGGCGGACGTCATCGAGTATTTTGCCGGCATAACCCAGGCCATCCACGGGGACTACGTGGATTTGCCGCCACAGGCGTTCGCCATGGTCCGTCGTGAGTCCTTGGGCGTATGCGCCGGAATCGGCGCGTGGAATTACCCGATGCAGATCGCCATGTGGAAGTCCGGCCCGGCACTGGCGTGCGGCAACTCGATGGTATTCAAGCCGGCGGAGCAGACACCGCTGACGGCGCTTAAGCTTGCAGAGATCTACACTGCTGCGGGGCTGCCGCCGGGTGTCTTCAATGTCATACAGGGCGGGCGGGAAAGCGGCCAGGCGCTGATCGGCCATCCGGGTGTTGCAAAAATTACGCTCACCGGTTCGGTGGAAACGGGAAAAGCCGTGATGGCACATGCCGCCCGGGACCTGAAAAAGATCACGCTGGAACTCGGAGGCAAATCACCGATCCTCGTATTCGACGATGCGAACCTGGAAAACGCCATCAATGCAACGCTCGTGGCAAATTTCTTCTCCGCCGGCCAGGTCTGTTCGAATGGAACCCGGGTATTCGTACACGAGAAAATTCACGATGAGTTTGTGAGACGGCTGGGCGAGCGCACCAAAGCCATACGGGTCGGCGACCCCTTTGATCCCGCGACCCAGCTCGGGCCGCTCGTTTCCCGCGAGCACTTCGACAAAGTGTGCAGGTACATGGCCGCGGCGAAGAAAAGTGGCGCAAGACACATTTGCGGCGGAGAAGTGCTGACCGAGGGAGAATTCGCAAAGGGGCTGTATGTTACGCCCGCCATATTTGCAAATTGCAGCGACGATATGCCATTCGTCCGCGACGAAGTTTTCGGTCCGCTGATGTCGGTCCTGTCGTTCAAGTCGGAGGAGGAGGCGCTGGCGCGCGCCAACGCAACGCAATTCGGTTTGTCAGGTGCTGTTTTCACCCGCGACATCAGCAGGGCTAACCGGGTCGCGAACCGCATCCAGGCGGGCATCGTCTGGATCAATGATTACAATATCACGCCGCCGGAAGTGCCTTTCGGCGGATACAAGCAGTCCGGCGTTGGGCGCGAAAACGGACTGCAGACGATCGAGTACTACACCCAACTGAAGACCATATACGTGAATCTCGGCGACGTCCCGCGGACCTATTGATGAAAGAAACTGCAGGGACCCGACTGACCGGAGATGACCGTCCGAGTGTACGGCAGCAAAACGTGCAACGCTGGGGAATGGACATCCATTATCCGGTATTCATGGCATCGGCGATCCTGGCAGTTTCCGTGGTGACCGTGACGCTGCTTTTTCAACAGCGGGCAGCGGTCATTCTGGTTGGCATGAGAACCTGGATCACGTCGACTTTCGACTGGTTTTTCCTTATCGCCGTCAACATCTTTGTCGTGTTCTGCCTGGGGGTTGCGTTTTCGAGGCTCGGGAGGATCCGGCTGGGTGGACAGGATGCGAGGCCGGGCTACGGATACCCCGCGTGGCTCGCGATGCTGTTTGCGGCAGGCGTTGGCATAGGCCTGATGTTTTTCGGTGTGCTGGAACCCGTCAGCCATATGCTGCATCCGCCGCTCGGTATCGATCCGGGTGATATCGCGACAGCGCGTGCCGTCGGCATGTCGGCGGCCATTTTTCACTGGGGCCTGCATGCCTGGGCGATTTACGGCGTGGTCGGCCTGTCACTGGCATTTTTTTGCTTCAATCGCGGCATGCCGCTGACATTGCGCTCGGCATTTCAGCCGTTGTTCGGCGACGCCGTGTGGGGTCCATTCGGTCACATCGTGGATGTCGTGGCCGTGCTCGCTGCGCTGTTTGGCCTGGCGGTATCCCTTGGCCTTGGTGCAGAACAGATTGCCGGCGGACTTCACTACCTGTTCGGCATTCCGACAGGAAATGCGATCAATGTTGTGCTGATAGTTGCAATGATCGGCATTGCGCTTGCCTCCGTCATGGCCGGGCTCGACCGCGGTGTGAAGCGACTGAGCGAGGTGAACCTGGTCCTCGCGGCAGCGCTGTGGCTGTTCGTGCTCATAGCAGGACCGACGGTGGTCATCCTGTCAACGATAGGCATCTCGGCAGTCAATTACCTGTATTTTTTGCCAAAGCTCAGCAACTGGATCGGCCGGCCGGACACGGAATTCCTGCACAACTGGACGGTGTTCTACTGGGCGTGGTGGATTTCCTGGTCGCCGTTCGTCGGCATGTTCATCGCCAGGATCAGTTACGGTCGCACCGTTCGCGAGTTCATCGTATGGGTGCTGATCGTACCGTCGCTGATCGGCTTGCTGTGGATGGGGACCTTGGGCGGCACGGCCGTCGATCAGCTCATTGCCGGTGGTTACAGCGGTGTTGCGGAATCGGTGCCGGAGCTCGCGCTGTTCAAGATGCTGGAACGCTTGCCGTTGGCATCCATCGTATCGGCGATGAGTGTGCCGCTGATTGCAATATTCTTCGTAACGTCCGCGGACTCGGGATCTCTGGTCATGGATACCATTACGGCCGGAGGCAAGGTGGATGCACCGGTACGGCAAAGAATTTTCTGGTGCCTGCTGACGGGGCTGGCGTCGATATCCCTGATGCTCGGAGGCGGAATCGCATCACTGCAATCCATGACGATATCGGTGAGCCTGCCCTTTGCCGTGCTCCTGCTGCTGATGTGCATCGGGCTGCTCAAGGGGCTCCGCGAAGAACTTGTGCCTGGCGGGTACAGAGAAAGGACTAAGCGAGATGTCGAGCGAACCTGACGGGAGCTACTCGCAGAGTCCGCAAGTTGCGGATTCAGCAGGCGGCTTGCTTCATCGCATAAGCGCAGACTTCGTGCTGCTCGTGCACTTTCTGTTCGTGGTGTTTGCCGTGTTCGGAGGATTGCTTGTCCTGCAGAATTCTGCATGGGCCTGGGTGCACGTTCCCGCGGTGCTGTGGTCGTCGCTGGTGAACCTGATGAGCTGGACCTGTCCGCTGACACCGGCTGAGAACGCATTGCGAAAGCGAGCAGGGCAGGCCGGATACGCGGGTGGCTTTGTCGTGCATTACATCGGTACCGTGGTTTATCCCGGCGGCATGCCACGCCGTCTGGAGCTCGTGGCGGGCACTTCTGTACTGGTGGGCAACGCGCTGGTCTACACGGCGATCCTCCTGTGGGCATAGCGCCGGATGTGAAAGCGATGACATCACCGGGTTGCCGTGCCTGTCAGCGATGTTTTCTGATAATTTCAGCAGCCACCGGATTTCCGGTTGCGGAGTGGACTTTGTGAACAACATGCAAATCAGGATTGCCCGGTCGGAAGCCGAACTCGAATTGATCAGCGACGTGTTGCTCGAACTGAGGACGGCGTTCACCAGGGAGGGCCTGATTGCGAAGCTCCGGGAGCAACAAAAGGACGGTTACCGCATCGCCTACGTGGAATCGGACGGCGAGATCCTGTGCGTCGCGGGATACGTGATGTCAACCAAGCTCGCTTGGGGGAAACACATTTATATCGACGATCTCGTGACGGCGGAGCGCCATCGGTCCACCGGGGCGGGTGCCAGGATGATCGAGTGGTTCAAGGGCCACGCGCGTGAGCTCGGCTGCCAACAGTTGCACCTGGATTCCGGTGTGCAAAGGTTCGGTGCACACAGGTTCTATTTGCGTCATGGCTTTGATATATCGAGCCATCACTTTTCAATCGCCGATTTATCGAAAGCGGTTTGAATCGGCTGGGCGAACGGACAGGCGGATGCGTAAATTGCCGGATTTTTCGGGGAAATAGCAGACCATGTGGGAATCAGTACTCAACAGGATCGGTATCGATGCGCTGAAAGCGGGGCTGAAGAAGGCCGGCAAACAGATCTCAAAACGTGAATACGCGGAATTGATCTCGGAAGCGGTACGCGAGTTGCTGAAGCTGCATCCCGACATCTCGGCTGCCGAAGCCAAACTGCTGGCTGCGGAAGCACTGTCCCTGCCGATGTCTGCCGACATGCTGAAAGCTCGCAGAATTCTCAAAGCCGTGAAAAAGGACAAGAAACAGGTATCGAAGACACACGCGGCAAAAAAGCCGCGCAAGAAGGCCGGGAAACCGGCCAGGAAAAGTGCGGCAAAAAAGCCAGATCGTGGCACACGCTCACAGCGGGAACAGAAAACGGAATAGTATGGCTGCGACTCGCAACGATCGTGGATCCGTTTCGTGGTTCGGTTTCGTGGTTCTGTGTGCTGACGCGGTCGTCCGTCGAAGCGGCAGCCAGTCTTCCGCCGGAAACGAGGTCAAGGTCAGCTACCGGAGCGGGCCTACTGCCGCCGGAACGCTGCTGTAATCAGGCGTCGCCGGCCTGCGGGACTTGCGACTTTTCTGGCTGCGCAAGATACTAGGTGTGGCTCAATCGGGATGCCGTCCTTTGCGAGCACTGCCATGGCGGATGCACACGAAACGCTGCTGATGTTCGCGGAAGTTGCCGTGGCGATAGCAGGTTTTTCCGGAATTATCATTGCATTTGGTCGCCGTTCACTGGGTTCGCTTACCCGGCTCGAGTTACGTCGGCTGTCCAATCTGTTTGCACTGTCCGGCTTTGTCTTGTTGTCGTCGCTACTCGGTGTGTCATTGCTGCATACGGAAGCAACCGACCTGCGCGTTATCTGGCAAAGCCTGAGTGCCCTTTCCGCGACTTTCGGCACAGTGTGGCTGATCGTCGATTGGCGAAAAGTGACAAAACTGGAGGAGGCAGAACGTAACCAGGTCCAAGGCTGGATCTTCTATCCATTTACAGTCGTCGCAGTACTTGGCGTATTGCTGCAAGTCGCCAATATCTTTCTCATGGCGAAGTCGTGGCCATTTTTTCTAGGTCTTTTCTTTGTTATTGCGTTTGCGTTTCAGCAGTTCATCCTGCTGGTTCGCATGGGATTTCGTGACGTGTAAGTGATCGATGAACAATCCTGATCGTCGACAATCTGATGCTTCGCCATCCATTCCGTCCATTGGCAGATCCCGATGAACGCAGGCATCCAACGCACTTTTCTCCTGTTGGTTATTTTCCAGGCGCTGCATTCCATCGAGGAATACTGGTTCCGCCTGTGGGAAGTGCTGGCACCCGCAAGGTTTGTAAGCGGCCTGATCAATGACGATCTGTCGCTGGGTTTCGCAGTGATCAACAGTACCATCGTTGCATTCGGGATCTGGACTTACGTGGTCCCGGTACGCAACAGGCACAGCTATGCTGCAGGGCTCGCCTGGTTCTGGACCATACTGGAGTTTGCCAACGGCGTCGGCCACCTGCTGTTTGCGTTTTCCGCGCGGTCGTACTTTCCGGGTGTGTATTCCGCGCCGTTGTTGCTGATATGCTCGGTTAGCCTTGCAATGCAATTGAGCCGTGAAAACCGCCTCAACTGAATCATGAATCGACTCCGATTGACCCTCATAGGCGCAATGACCCTGGCGGCCGGGTGTGGCGGTGCGGATGACGTGCCGTCACCGACCGGGCCCGACGATGGCATCGAGATCGCGGCGCCCGAAAGCGCCGGGCTACGCCCGGAAGTACTTGCCGGTTTGGACCGGGTGCTGATCGATATTTCCTTCCCCGACACGACCAGCGTCCTCGTGCTAAAGGACGGCAAACTGGTTTTCGAACGGTACTTCGGCGAGGGCGGCCCCGAAGTGCTGAACGACACTCGTTCAGCGATGAAATCCGTCACGGCGCTGGCGGTCGGCACGGCTCTCGCGGCCGGCACATTGCAATCGATCGACGCTCCTGCTTTTGCCGGGCTGGCCGATCTCGCGCCATTCGATCACGACGGACCCCTGAAACAGCAGATCACGCTCGCCGATTTTCTGACCATGTCATCGGCACTCGACTGCAATGACTGGAACGAAGCGAGCCCCGGCAATGAAGAAAACATGTACCCTCTCGATGACTGGTCGCGTTGGGCGGTCGACATTCCGTTCAAGTCCGACTACCAGCGTGACGGGAGCGGCAGGGGGCCTTTTTCCTATTGCACGGCGGGTGTGTTTCTGCTCGGCCAGATTCTCGAGCGTGCTGTCGGAGTACCGGTCGACCGGTACATCGACCGCGCGCTGCTCGGTCCGCTCGGTATCACGAAATACGAATGGCCGCGTTCGCCGCGCGGCGCGATCATGACCGGCGGCGGCCTGCGGCTGCGCAGCCGTGACCTGGCCAAGCTGGGTTTGCTTGTGGCTACCGGTGGCCGCTGGCGTGAGCAACAGGTCGTTCCGCAGGGCTGGATGAGTAATGTGCTGTCGGTCTGGCGGACTGTCGATGCGGAACAGGACTACGGTTTGCTTTTCTGGCGGCGCCAGTACCGTTCACCCTGTGGCCCTCTCACTGGCTGGTACATGTCGGGTAATGGCGGCAACGTGATCGTGTATGTCCCGGACCAGTCGCTCGTCGCGGTCGTCACGCGGCGTCACTACAACCAGCGTGGCATGCACCAGCAGACCGTCAGCCTCCTTGAGAATCATGTTCTTGCCGCGTTGATGTGTTCGACGCCCGCCGGTTGACAGGGCCGATGGATTCCGTTTACTCGCTGTCGCTCCTGGTCTCACTGGCCACGGGAGTGCTTGGCACGGCCTTAAGCCTGCCACTGCTCCGCAACCGGAAATTAGCTGTCCAATCCGGGGAGAGGAAGGCGCAGACAGTCCTGGCTCTCGGCATTGCTAATCTGATCTTCGGCGGGATTTCCGCCGTGGTGCACCGGCTTTATGGCCACGGGCAAGGTTCCGGCGAGTCCATGACCTGGCTGCAATTCCTTGGGAACCACAAGGCCTACTGGATCGTCCTCACGCTGTTTGCGATGATTTTTACAGCGTGGTCGATCGCGAAGCGAGACGCTGTAGCTAACGATTGAGCCTGTGAACGCAAAATCGCGGCGTTAGCGGCCGATGGTACTATGCGTACCATGCTTGAGAAATTCATACAGGATGCGCTGATCCTCTGGGCGACGATCGATCCCATCGGCACGATGGCGATATTCGCCGGCCTTACGGCCGGGCTGCCGAGCGACAAGCGCCGCAAGACCGCGACGCGTACGGTTTTATATGCGGGTGCGGTGCTGATCGGCGCCATCGTCATCGGGCAGATTGTACTGACGGCCATGGGCGTCAGGCTGATCTCTTTCCAGGTTGGCGGCGGTATCGTCCTGTTCCTGTTCGGACTGCAAATGATTTTTGGATCACCGACACAAAAATTGAAGGGCGAGCCCGAGCACGATATTGCTGTTTTCCCGCTGGCAATCCCGGCAACCGCCACGCCGGGCGCAATCCTCGCGGTCATCCTGCTGACGGACAATCACATCCATTCCATCCCTGTGCAGGCCGGGACGGCGCTGATTACGATTGCCGTTCTGGGCTTTACGTGGCTGTTGATGGTGAGCGCTGAAAAGATCATCAACGTGATTGGCGTCGGTGGCGCGTCCTTACTCACCAAGATCATGGGGATGGTCCTCGCAGCATTTTCAATCGAACTGATCATGAACGCGATTGGTGTGGAGCAGTGGATCAAAGCGGCGACGTAGAGCGGAGCTTGTGGCTGCGATCGACGATTGGTCACGGGTCTCGAAATACCGGTTTGGTACCGAAACGGCGGACTTTTATATGTGTTCGGTGCTCGGTGTGCGGCGCGGTCCCGTTCGTTGCCTGCGACATCGATGGGCACTATTGTCGGTTGTTAATGTTAATACTTTCAAAGACTTGAAGGAGTTCTCGCTGACTCGCTCGGCGTCGAACCTTGATGGCGACCGGCTTGCCCGCTGCCGGCGCAACTGGCTTTCGCGAGCGCGCATCGCCGCAACCCGGCGGCCCGGATTCCTGATAGTCTGAATTGCAACCTTCCATGCATGCCGGAGTACTCATGCGCAATTCAGCCGTTCGTTGCCGGCCTGTCAGGTGTCAGTGCCGGCACAGGCAACTGACAGGTAACGGAAACCGATGTTGACCGCAAAGCAGGCACTGCAAAGCCTTCGTGAGGGAAACCGGCGGTTCGTTGCCGACGCTCCGAGTCCGGATACCAATTTGAGTCATGCACGCCGGGCGGCGACGGCAAGGGAACAGAAGCCATTCGCCATCATCCTCGGCTGTTCGGATTCGCGTGTTCCGGCGGAGATCGTGTTCGACCAGGGGCTCGGCGATCTTTTCGTGATCCGGGTTGCCGGCAATATAGTCGCGCCATCGCAGATTGCCAGCGTGGAATTCGCGGCTGCACGATTCGGAACGCGGCTTGTCGTGGTGCTCGGGCACTCGCAGTGCGGCGCCGTGATCGCGACGCTCGAAGAGATGCGCCGGCCGACGGAGAACCAGTCGAAGAATTTGCATGCCATCGTCGACCGGATTCGTCCATCCGTCGCGGAACTGCTGCAGACGCATTTGAAGCACGACCTGGACTCGCTGGTCGATCATGCTGTACGCGCCAATGTGCGCGTGTCCATGGATCATCTTCGTCACGGATCGGATATTCTGGAGCAACTGATCAGGGAGGATGGCCTGCTGGTCGTCGGTGCGGAATATTCCCTCGATACCGGAGAAGTCGAGTTTTTCGACGCGGATCAGACATAGCTCAAGCGTATCAACTGGCGAGTTTCCCGATGCTGCAGTTTCATGACAAAAAAGTGCTTGTAACCGGCGGTTCGCGCGGTATTGGCGAAGCCATTGCGCTGGCGTTTGCCGAGAGGGGCGCCCGGGTGGCGATCAACTATCGCGCGAACGGCAAGGCAGCGGCGAGCTGCCTGCGAAAACTCAACGGAAAGGGCCACGTTGCGCTGCAGGCCGACCTCGCTGTCCCCGATGAGGCCGCATCACTGGTGGAAAACAGCATCGACGCTCTTGGCGGGCTGGATGTAGTCGTGAACAACGCGGGCATCTACCTCTCTCACCCGATCGCTTCGGTGACGTTCAATGAATGGAATTCGGCCTGGCGACAGACCATCGACACCAACCTGCTCGCTGCGGCATCGATCTGTTATTGCGCGGCACAGCACATGATGCGTAACGGCGGCGGACGCATTGTCAATGTTTCGTCACGAGGTGCGTTTCGCGGGGAGCCGGATGGGCCGGCGTACGGCGCGAGCAAAGCCGGGCTGAATGCCCTCAGCCAGTCGCTTGCCGTGGCGCTGGCGCCGCACAATATTTTCGTCGGCGTGGTTGCCCCGGGCTTCGTTGAGACCGACATGGCGGCCGAATGGCTCGAAGGCAGTCGCGGCGATTCCATCCGCGCCCAGAGTCCTCTTGGCCGTGTCGCACGGCCGGAGGAGGTCGCGAATGCGGTCCTGTTCCTGGCATCGGACGGCGCCGAATTCACGACCGGAACGATCATCGACGTGAACGGCGCGTCGTACCTTCGCAGCTGACCGGCCCTGTGTGAACCGACGGTCTTCGAATACGACATTGCTTGCGGTCGCGCTGGCATTGGGCCTGTTCCTCATTGCAAATCATTTCGACGACAGGTCCCGCTGGCAGCCGCGGGAACTGGACCGTGCTACGCTGAATGCGCCACGGGATTCCGGTCTGCGCGGGCCCGTTCGCAGCGTGCAATCCTCTGGAAGTTGCGATGCCGCCGAAAGCGAGATGTTGCGTGCTGTCGAAAACTCACGGTATTGCGCAACCGACGACGATTGCACGCTGTTCGACTACGGATACCCGATACAGTGCATGACCTCGGTGTCCAATTCGGAAATCACCGCGCTGCGCCGGCAATACGACCTATACGAAGCGAGCTGCCGGTTTCGTGTGTACTACGACTGCGATACGGACGGTGCCGAACGCCGGGCAATTTGCCGCAGCAATCGCTGCACGGTGGAACTCGAGACCCTGGATTCGCTGAAAGAGGAAACCCTGCAGCATCTCGGCATCGAACCGTGACGGTGTTGCGCACACGGCGCCTGATACTGGGCGATCTGTCATTCGATGACGCAAAATTCATCGTGGAATTGCTGAACGATGACTCGTTTCTCCGCTACATCGGTGACAAAGGTGTAAGGACCATTGCCGATGCGCAGGAGTACCTGCGAAACGGGCCCATGGACAGCTACCGGCGCCACGGGTTCGGCCTGCTGCTTGTGCGCCTGCTGTCGGATGCAACCCGGATCGGCATTTGCGGTCTTGTGCAGCGTAGTGGCCTCGATTATCCCGACGTCGGTTTTGCATTATTGCCGGAGTTTCGACGTCACGGCTACGCGAGCGAAGCTGCTGCTGCCGTCATCGAGCACGCGCGGACTGGGCTCGCACTCAAGCGCATACTTGGAATAACCAATCCGGCGAATCACGGTTCCATCCGGCTGCTGGAGAGGGCTGGATTCGCGTTTGAACGCCGCTTGCGATTGCTACCCGATACGGATGAAATCAACCTGTATCTGCTCGAGACATGAACGGAGTCAATACGTGATCAAACTGATGGAAAACAAAGGCGCAAGAACCGGGCTTTTTTTCGGTGCGACGTCAGGAGTCATAACCACGATCGGGCTCATCGTCGGTTTGTATTCCGGTACACGTTCTTTGGTGGCGGTGCTTGGTGGCATCCTCGTGATTGCCGTGGCGGACGCAATGTCCGATGCGCTCGGCATTCACCTCGCACAGGAAGCCGATCCGGATTCCACGCACTCACAGGTGTGGGTTGCAACCGTGACCACATTCCTCACAAAACTTGTTGTTGCCGCAAGTTTCGCCCTGCCGCTCTTGTGGTTTCCGCTATCGATCGCAGTGCTCGTGTGCGTGGGCTGGGGCCTGATCGTAATTGCCATGCTCAGCGCCTACCTTGCACGGGTACAGAATACGGCGGTGTTGCCCATCGTCGGCGAGCACGTCCTGATCGCGATTGCAGTTGTCGGCATTTCGCATTTCATTGGGGTGTGGGTCAACTCCGCGCTCAACTAATTGTTTTTAAACAGGCTAATGGCCCTGATCGGCGGCTCCGATCATCCTGCTAGAATGCGTCGATATACCTTCCGCGGGACACCTCGATCATGCTGGATACCGCGATCCTAGCGTTTACGACACTGTTTGCCACCATCGGGCCGCTCGATGTCGCTGCGATGTTTGCGGTGCTGACAGCCAACGACACGGCCCGCGCGCGGCGCATAACGGCGTTGCGCAGTACTCTCGTTGCAACCATCGTACTGCTGACGTTTGCGCTGCTCGGAGAAGTGATCCTACGAAGCCTGGGTATATCGCTGGCTGCTTTGCGTATCGGCGGTGGAATACTTCTGCTGTTGATCGGTATCGACATGGCATTCGCCGTTTCCTCCGGAGCGACATCGACCACGGAGGAGGAGACGAAGGAAGCCGCAACCCGGCAGGACATCGCAATATTTCCGCTGGCTACCCCGCTTATCGCCGGTCCCGGCGCAATGGGGGCGGTCATACTGCTGATGGCCGGAACCCATGGTGTGTTCCTGCTGCAGGTTGCTGTCATTGCGACCTTGCTGCTGATGTTGTTCCTGACATTGGTCAGCATGCTTCTGGCAACGCATATCTACCGCATCCTCGGTGTCACCGGCATGCATGTCATATCGCGTGTGATGGGTGTGCTGCTGTCCGCTCTTGCAGTGCAGTTCATCCTCGACGGCATCGGGCAAAGTGGCCTGCTTGGCAACTGAAGTCGTGCAGAGCTTCGCGTCCGTGACCCGGGAATTTTCCGACGTGGGCGGGATGCTCCGCGAGCTGCGGCCATCCGAGCCGGTCTACTGCATTTATCCGAAACGGTACCGCGCCTCGACTGCCGCATTCGTCGCCGGATTCCCCGGCCGCGTGCTTTATGCGGTCAAAGCGAATGATCATCCGGCGATCATCCACCTGCTGTACGAGTCCGGTGTGCGGCATTTCGATTGCGCGTCGCTACCCGAGGTAGCCCGTGTTGCTGACCTTGTCCCCGACGCGACCTGCTATTTCATGGTACCGGTACGGCTGCGCGGCGCGGCGGCGGCAGCACAACGGGAATACGGCGTGCGCCACTTCGTGATCGATCATGCGGACGGCACAACGGCGCTGGCCGCAGAGATCGACATGTCGGGCTCGGTGGTTTTCGCCCGCATGGCCGTGCATCACAAATCTGCGATGTCGGACCTGTCGGCAAAGTTCGGTGCGCCTCCGGCCGCGATTCCGTCGCTCATCGAGGCGATCGCGGCGACCGGTGCCGAACCGGCACTTGCTTTCAACGTCGGTTCCGCGGTGACCGACCCTGACGCCTATCGCTACGCGATGAGTGTGGCAGCCGGTGTGTTGCGGAAACTGCCGATGAGACTGCGGCTGGTCGATATTGGCGGCGGATTTGCAATGCCCTATCCCGGGTTTCCTGTGCCGCCAATCAGCGAGTATTTCGCTGCTGTCCGGGATGCGCTGACATCTCTGCCGCTGCGCGAAAATGGCGAAATCCTCTGTGAACCGGGCCGCGCGCTGGCGGCTCCCGGACTCACAGCGGTCGTCGAAGTGCTGATGCGAAAGGATGATCGTCTGTTCATCAACGACGGCATATACGGCATCTTCTGGGAATTGCGGCTGAAAGGTCACGACCGTTACCCGGCGCTCGCGTATCGTGACGGCCGGCCGATGTCCGGCCCGGAGAAAAGCTTTCGACTGTATGGCCCGACTTGCGACAATATCGATGTACTGCCCGGCGCGGTCGGCCTGCCAATGGACATACAGGCGGGCGACTACATTGAGTTCAGCGGCATCGGGGCGTACAGCTTGAGCGGACGCAGTAATTTCAACGGTCATTTCAGTGACACCATAGTGACCATCGAGGCAGATTGAGAGGGTACGGGCGGCATGGCGCAGATAAGCTGGCAGGACTTCGAGAAAGTCGAACTGTGCGTCGGTACCATCGTAGCGGCAGAGGAGTTTCCGCAAGCACGAAAACCGGCCTATAAGCTCACGATCGATTTCGGCGACAGGATAGGCGTGCGCCGATCTTCGGCGCAGATCACGGATTTGTACCGCCTTGACGAATTGCCGGGCAAACAGATCATAGGCGTGGTCAACTTTCCCGTGAAGCAGATCGGGCCATTCCTGTCGGAGTCCCTGGTAACCGGTTTCGTGCAGGCTGACGGTAGTGTCATTCTTGCCGTGCCGGACAAGCCGGCGGCCAACGGCCAGCGGCTTGCCTGAGCAACAGCATGGCGCGACACGCGGCAACGATATCCTGGCAGCGCGGTGACAGCCCGTTCGTCGATGGCGATTATACGAGGGCGCACGTCTGGTCATTCGACGGTGGCCTGCACGTGCCGGCATCCGCATCGTCGCACATCGTGCCCCCGCCGCACGCGATCGCCGAGAACCTCGACCCTGAGGAAGCTTATGTGGCATCGCTGTCGAGTTGTCACATGTTGTTCTTCCTGTCGATCGCTGCCCGAAGCGGAATCGTCGTCGATCGCTACAGGGATGCGGCGGTCGGGTTTCTCGACAGGGACAGTGAAGGCAAACTGGCGATGACCCGTGTGATTCTGCGGCCCGAGGCCAGCTATTCAGGAAAAAATGTGCCAAACGCGCAACAAATTGAGAGTATTCATCATCAGGCACACGAAAAGTGTTTCATTGCCAATTCGGTAAAGACGCGGGTTATCACGGAAATCGTCTCCTGAGGCGCAAATGCCGGACAAGTCAACGAACTGGACGCAATTGCGCGAATTTCGCGCCGTTGAGCTGACCGAGTCCTTCGTCTTGTCATGGGATGCCGAATCCGGGTCGCTGCAGATCGATCTTGACCTGTGCCTTTGTCCCGAGCACCCGTTCTACGAACGCCCGCGACCGAAGGAGAGGGCGTGCTACCGGCCAGCGGTACTGGAGTTTCCGTATTGTTCGCGGATCGAATCGGCGCCGTCGCGGGGACTTGCGGATGCGGTCGCCTGCGCCGCGGCCAAACTGGCGGCCGGCAAAATCTCGGGACTGGACCTGATCGATGACGGCCGATATGAAATCTCCGGAGCCTTCGGCAGAGTGGAGATCCATGCCGAAAGACCTGTCCTGAGACTGAAAGAACTGACCACCTGAACCTGGGAGCCCAAACATGATTGGCGAAAACAGGATCGACTACATAGAAATTCCCGCCAGGGATCCTCGCAAGGCATGGGAGTTCTTCGAAAAGCTGTTCGGCTGGAAATTCGAGGATTACGGTCCCGATTATTGCAGCTTCAACGACGGCAGGATGGCGGGTGGCTTTTACCGGGCCGATGTCGCAGCATCGGTACGGGCCGGCGCGCCGCTCGTGGTTTTCTACCGCCATGATCTGGCCACTGCGGTGGCGCGGGTCAAGACGCTCGGCGGCACGATAACAAAGGACATCTTTTCCTTTCCCGGCGGCAGGCGTTTCCATTTCACCGATCCGAACGGCAACGAGTTCGCGATCTGGTCGGAACTCAAGGAATAACGGCGAACGCCGTGACGGCCAACCAACGGCAAGAACAACAAAAATCAGGAGCGAGACGCGATGCACGAAGAAGTCAGACATCCCTGTGTTCAGCACAAACTGGCAGTGATTCGCGACCAGGACACGGGGCACAAGAAGTTTCGCGAGCTCGCGACAGAGATCACGATGTTTCTCTGTTACGAAGCATTGAAAAACGTCTCACTGAAGAAAGTCGATGTGCAGACGCCCATGGCGATGGCGCAGTGTCATATGATCGACGAGGACATCGTCGTTGTGCCCATCCTGCGCGCCGGCATCGGCATGCTGGATGGAATTCTTGGCCTGGTGCCGACGGCGCGAGTTGGTTTTGTCGGCATTTATCGCGACGAAAAGACGAAGATGCCGGTCACCTACTATCACCGCCTGCCACCGCAGACCGACGGCGGGTTGTGCATAGTGATCGACCCGATGCTGGCAACCGGAGGATCCACGGTCGCAACACTGGACTTGCTGAAAGAGAAAGGGGCCATGACGATCATCGTCGTTTGCATCGTGACCTGTCCGGAAGGACTGAAAAAAGTCCGCGACGCGCATCCCGATGTCGCCGTCTACACCGCCGCCATCGATGATCATCTGAACGACCGAAAATACATCGTGCCCGGCCTCGGAGATGCCGGCGACCGTTTGTTTGGCACGAGTTGAGAGACGCCGGTGGTGGAACTGAAGACCCGACACCCCATAAATCCGTCGCGTGATGTTCCTCGGCAGGTAGAATGTTTACGGGCTGCAGCGAAATACGCGGCGCAGGGTCTGGTGGAGACAAGCATGATCGACGAACCGATCAATCCGAGATTCGAAGGGGCGACGCTGGTCATCGAGACCGGTGACGAAACCGAAGTCTACGATGCGCAGTTTCTGGTAGCAGCACTGCTGGTCTACGTAGCCAAGGGTGATGGCTCGATCTCGCCCTCGGAGACCCAGGAGATGCTGAAGGAAGTCGGCCGGCATTTTCACCTGCAAAGTGCGCAATCACTGGAATTGCTGAAGCGGGCGATTGAAGATCTTGCTGACAATCCGGATCTCAAGGGGTTGCTGCGCCAGCTCAGCAGCGTTCTGACTCGCGAGGATAAGCGTGACATTGCTCTCATGATGCTCAAGGTCGCCGCAGCGGACGGCCGCAAGGACGCGGAAGAGATGGAGAAATTGCATGTTGCGGCCGAGATCATCGATATCCCGCCGGATGTTCTGCACCAGGCATTTGACGACTATTTCGCCGAGACCATGGCCTGAAACTGTACAAAACGGCCGGCGCGGAACGGCGATGCATTGAGACCCGGCCGTTTGTGCAATCCAAGGCCGGTTTGCGCCGTATCATTGATGCCGGTTGATGCCGGCAGTATTTGCCGAAGGAGTTGGTGATGCGCAGTACTATTTGCAAGATGGTGATACTGCCAGCTCCTGCTGCGGAGCTGTATCGCATGTACATGGACCCGGCCGCACACAGCGGGTTGACCGGTGCGCCGACGAAAATCAGCGAAGAAGCCGGTTCCGTTTTCGAAGCATTCGGCGGACTGCTGAAAGGACGAACGCTGCAGGTGGTCAAGCCCCGGCTGGTTGTTCAGTCCTGGCGCTCGGTCAACTTCGCGGACGCGGATCCGGATTCGACACTCATCATCACGTTCACCGAAGAGGATGCCAGTGCCGGGCGCATCGACCTGATTCACCTCGACGTACCGGAGAGCGACTACCAGGGAGTATCGGGCGGCTGGGAGTCACGCTATTTCGTGCCCTGGCTCGAGTACCTCAAGGCCCGGTGACAGGCCTGTCCTGCGCATTTTTTGCCGATTTACTGTTGCAGAACCTGCCCTCAGGCGTGACAATACGCCTCCAAAGTTTTCGACCGTCATTGACAGCGCGATGCGCTGATTTTTTTTGTCGTTCGGGGACACGTTTTTCCGGCGCAAGCCGGATGTTTCAATTGCCAGATTTTCTGGTCAGAGCTATCAAGAGAAGATTATGTCAGAGCAAGTAGAAGGCACCGTTAAATGGTTCAACGATGAAAAGGGCTTTGGTTTCATCGAACGTGATGGCGGTAAGGATGTTTTTGTTCACTTCAGCGCTATTAATGCCAGCGGTCGCAAAACCTTGCGCGAAGGCCAAAAGGTGATGATGACAGTGAGCCAGGGCGAAAAAGGCCCGCAGGCTGAAAACGTAACACCGGTGTAATGAACCTGGACTGTTGCTCCGTTGCGCAGGCGACGGAGCAACCGGTCACGGAATGATCGCAGGCCCGAAGCGAGGCGCAGTAGCCCCGCTCCGGGCCTTTTCATTTGGCAGGCGAAGCAGTGAAAGCGACGATACGGGAATTCGTAAAACTCGAGTCGGCTAGCGGAATTACGCTAATGCTGGCCGCGTTGCTGGCGATGATTATCGCGAACTCGCCTTTGCAGCACTGGTATGCACTGCTGCTCGACGTGTCAGTCGAAGTTCGCATAGGCGCCCTGCAGATCGCGAAGCCCCTGATTCTCTGGGTCAATGACGGGCTGATGGCCGTCTTCTTTTTCCTGGTCGGACTCGAGCTTAAGCGGGAGATACTCGAAGGCGAGCTGTCACGACCGGCCAACGTACTGCTGCCGGCGCTCGGGGCTGTCGGTGGAGTCGTGGTCCCGGTCGGGATTTACCTGCTGCTGAATCACGACGACATGACGGCAATGAATGGTTGGGCAATTCCTGCGGCAACTGACATTGCCTTCGCACTCGGAATTCTCATGTTGCTTGGCAACCGGGTTCCGGCGTCGCTCAAGATCTTCCTGGTGTCTCTCGCCATATTCGATGATCTTGCGGCGGTCCTCATCATCGCGATCTTCTACAACAGCGATCTTTCGGTAACGGCTATGGTCGTCGCCGGTACCTGCCTGTTTGCCCTCGGCATCATGTCCTGGAGAGGAGTGTCGTCGATATCGCCGTACCTCTGGGTCGGTCTGATCATGTGGGTAGCGGTCCTGAAATCAGGCGTGCATGCGACACTTGCCGGGGTGGCGCTGGCGGCGTTCATTCCGATGCGCGACAAGGACGAACCGGAAAGCTCACCTCTTGGCGAACTCGAGGATGATCTGCATCACCTGGTGGCGTTCTTCATCCTGCCGGTATTCGCATTCGCCAACTCGGGTGTGTCACTGCAAGGTATCGGACTCGAGCAGATGTTGCATCCGGTACCTCTCGGGATTGCGGCCGGCCTGTTTCTCGGTAAACAGGCTGGCGTGTTCCTGTTCTGCTGGTTGTCGATCAGGCTCGGAATAGCGCGTATGCCGGACGGCGCGAACTGGGCCAGCCTTTATGGTGTGTCGGTACTGTGCGGTGTCGGTTTCACGATGAGCCTGTTCGTAGCATCGCTGGCCTTCGAGAGCAGCGGCACGGACATGCACACGGTATTCGATGAGCGTCTCGGCATCATCGCAGGGTCCCTGGCTTCCGGGGTGCTCGGATACCTGGTACTTCGCCGAAGTCTGCCGGGTTCCCCGGATGCCGACTGATTTCGAGACACGCGTGAGGCACAGGCAGGAAAGCACTGCAGATCAAGGCGTGCGGCAGGCGGTCCCCGGCGCAGTACAATGCGGTTTACAAATCCGATCATGGTGCGGGCAAGTGAGGAGGCGTTATGCACAAAAGCAAGCTGGCAGGGTTCATCATTGACTGCAAAACTGGCGATCTCGACGCGGCCGCGGAATTCTGGGGGGCGGCACTCGGCTCACCGCCGAAGAAAAAAGCCGGCAAGTACGTGACCCTGCAAACAACACCCGGCGAGCCGTATGTCGAGGTGCAATTGGTGAACCATCCCAGTCGTGTGCATATCGACATCGAGTCGGATGACATTGATGCCGAGGTCAGGCGACTGGTTGCACTGGGTGCGAAGGAAGTTGCGCGAATCAATACCTGGTGCGTGCTGGAAGCACCGACCGGACAGCGTTTCTGCGTGGTGTCGGTACAGGGCAAGGACTTCGACAAGAAAGCCAATGTCTGGAAAGAAAAGTAATCAAATCGTCGGGTGATTGCCGGGCTAGATGCGGGAGCGATCCTCGAGTCGTGAGCGATGTAGCGCCTGCGCCTTGTCCTCGAGCTCTGTCCAGCGTTGCATCGACCGGTCGATATCTTCCTGGGTGGACTGCAAGGCATTGAGAATAGGCCGAACGATTTCATGGCCCTGGGCATAAAAGTGCGGCTCCGCGATCTGTGCCTGCAATCCTGCGAGCCGTAACTCCAGCGTTTCTATGGTTTTTGGCAGGGCGTCGAGTTCGCGTTGTTCGTTGAAACTCAGCTTTTTCAATTGCGGCGCGTTGCACATGGTTTTTGGATCGTTGTCGCTACCGATGTCGATGGTCTCGGTGTCGACCTCCGCGAGGGCGCGACCTTGCCGCAGCCAGTCGCTGTAGCCGCCGACGTATTCCTGTACCCGGCCGTCGGCCTCGAACACGAGCACACTCGTCACAACATTGTCGAGAAATTCCCTATCGTGACTGACCACGATCAGCGTGCCGGTGAAGCTTGTCAGGCGGTCTTCGAGTACTTCAAGGGTTTCCATGTCCAGGTCGTTGGTCGGTTCATCCAGCACCAGCAGGTTTGCCGGCCGTGTGAAGAGCTTTGCCAGGATGATGCGATTTCGTTCGCCGCCCGAGAGAGCCTTGACCGGCGTCTGCGATCGCTTGGGACTGAACAGGAATCCCTTCAGGTAACCGATAACGTGGCGATCCTTCCCGTTCATCCGTATGTACGTGCGACCTTCACCCACGTTGTCCGCGACCGATTTTTCCGGGTCCAGCGACTCACGCAGCTGGTCGAAATAACCGATCTCGATATTGGTACCGTGCTTGATCGTCCCCGTGTGCGGCTGCAGGTCCCCGAGCAGGAGCCGCAGCAGAGTTGTCTTGCCGACACCGTTATTGCCGAGAATTCCGATGCGATCGCCGCGCATGATTTTTGTCGAGAAATTTTCGATCAGCGGTTTGCCGTCAAAATTGTAGCTGACATTTTTCGCGCGGATGACCTTGCGCCCCGACTGGTCCGCGGCCTCGATGTGTATTCTGGCGCTACCGTCCCGCTTTACCCGCTTCGCGCGCTCCTCGCGCATCCGGATCAGTGCCCGCGCGCGGCCCTCGTTACGTGTCCGTCGCGCCTTGATACCCTGGCGTATCCATATTTCCTCCAGCTCGAGCTTCTTGTCGAAAAGCGCGTGCTCGCGCGATTCGTCTTCGAGCGATTTTTCCTTGCGCAACAGGAAATTCGCGTAATCACCGGGCCAGCTGGTCAGTTTGCCGCGATCGATCTCGACGATGCGGGTCGCGAGCTTCTGCAGGAATGCCCGATCGTGGGTAATGAAAAGCACCGATCCGGCGTGCGAGTACACGACGTCTTCGAGCCATTGGATGGTGACGATATCCAGGTGATTGGTCGGTTCGTCGAGCAGAAGCAGGTCAGGCTTCTGCACCAGTGCCCGGGCGAGGGCAACGCGGCGCCGCCAGCCGCCGGACAGTTCACTCATCTTTTTCTCCGCCGGAAGCCTGAGCTCTGTGACCGTGGTTTGCACCCGCTGCTCGATGTTCCAGCCGCCGTGAGCATCGATTCTCTGATGCAGCACCTCGAGTTCGAGCAACCCCTGGCGGTCCAGCCGTTCGCCGGAGCGTCGTTGATA
>CAYXKM010000266.1:0-2142 GCA_964465665.1 uncultured Woeseiaceae bacterium | reverse complement strand
AGAGCAAGGAATAGGCTGAAGGGCCGCTGGTGGTCTCGCCGACACCAACACCGACACGCGCTGCGAACAGTTGCCAGAAATTGCCGGCCAGTCCGCAAAGCGCCGTCATCAGGCTCCAGATCGCAATGCCTGCGGCAAGTATGTGCTTGCGACTGTGGCGGTCCACCAGCCTCGCAACCGGCAAGCCGAAAATTGCATAGAAAAACGTGAATGCAAATCCCATGACCAGGCTCATTTGCACGTCGCTCAATCCGAGATCGGCTTTGATAGGTTCCACGAGCAGCGTGAGAATTCCGCGGTCGAGGAAGTTCACCATCACGGCGAGCGCAAGGATCGTTACGCAGTACCAGGCCTGACCTGTCGGGGGATATTCCTCTGCTTTGGCCGCAACGTCCGCATCGATGCCGCTGATTTCAGTTGTCGACCGTACGTCCATCTCAGGCGTTCAGCGTCTGCCAGATCTTAAGCGGCGTCAGCGGCATGTCGATGTGGTCGATGTCCGGGCGCGCCAGCGCATTCACAACCGCATTCACCAATGCCGGTGCTGCGCCGACAGTGCCGGCCTCTCCCGCACCCTTGACTCCGAGCGGATTTCTCGGCGACCGCACCTCGCGGTAGCGAAAATCCACATCCGGCATCCAGTCCGCGCGCGGCATGGAGTAATCCGTGAACGATGCCGTGATCAGCTGGCCGCTGTCCCGGTCGTATACGGCGTGCTCTCCGAGAGCCTGTCCCAACCCCTGCGCAACGCCGCCGACGATCTGTCCTTCGAGGATCAGCGGATTGATGACGGTACCCACATCGTCCTCGATGGTGTAGCGGACAATATCGATGACGCCGGTCTCCGGGTCGACTTCGACTTCGCACACGTGGCACCCGTTCGGAAAGGTTCCCTCTTCGGGGGCGAAATTCTCGCTGCTCGCAAGCCCGGGCTGCACGCCGTCCGGCCTTTTCGCTTCATCGAAAGAGGCCTGCGCTACCTCGAACAGCGACACCGCCCGATCGGTACCGGCGATACGATAGTTGCCGCTCTCGAATTCGATGTCGGTGTCCGCCGCTTCGAGCACCTCTCCTGCCATGCTCCGTCCCGCTTCGATGAGACGATCGACGGTGCGATAGATGGCCGAGCCGCCGATGACCATCGAGCGCGAACCGACCGTGCCTTCGCCGGTCGGCACGCGATCGGTGTCGCCCTCGATTACGTCAATTTCCTCGATATCGATTCCGAGGCCACCGGCCACCATCTGCGCGTAGCTGGTTTCGTGCCCCTGGCCCGTCGATTGAGTGCCGATACGCACCACCAGCCTGCCATCTCTGCCGAACTCGATGTAGGCCGTTTCGCTTCCCAGTATCGAACAGATTTCGACGTAGTAGGCGAGGCCTATGCCGCGCAGGCGGCCGCGCTTCTTGCTTGCCTTGCATCGCTCGCCGAAACCCTTCCACTCGGCGCGGGCCATCGCGCTGTCCATGATGCGCTCGTAGTCTCCCGAGTCGTAACTGCGACCGGTTGCGGTCTTGTAGGGAAACTGTTCGGGACGGATGAAATTCCGGCGCCTGAGTTCGACGCTGTCCATGCCGAGCTGCCGGGCTGCTTTTTCCACCAGTCGCTCGATCAGGTAGGCGGCTTCCGGCCGGCCGGCGCCGCGATAGGCATCGATCGGTACCGTATTGGTCACGACCAGGTTCACGTCGACCCATACGGCAGGAATGGCATAGACACCGGTCGTCATGCAGGCGCCGAACCAGGGGATGATCGTGCCGGCCTGCGAACAGTACGCTCCGATGTTGGCGTTGACGGTTGCTTTGACCGCGAGAAACCGGCCGTCGGCATCGAGAGCGAGTTCCGCATGGCTCGCATGGTCCCGGCCGTGCAGATCGGAGAGAAAACTTTCGGAACGATCGGCAATCCACTTCACGGGCCGTTTGTTTGTCCGGCACGCGAACACGGCGACCACCGTTTCGCATTGCAGAAAGAACTTGAGACCGAAACCGCCGCCGACATCCGGTGCGATCACCCGCAGTTTGTCGGGCTCGATGTCCATGGTTTCGAGGATCTTGCCGCGCAAGGGGTTCGCGCCCTGGCAACCCTGGTACACGGTAATCTTGCCGCTTGCGGCATCGTAGTCGACGTTGCAGCCGCGT
>CAYXKM010000265.1:0-2138 GCA_964465665.1 uncultured Woeseiaceae bacterium | reverse complement strand
CCCTTGAGGTCCCTGAAGAGCCCTCGAAGACTACGAGGTTGATAGGCTGGATGTGGAAGCGTAGTAATGCGTGAAGCTAACCAGTACTAATTGCTCGTGCGGCTTGGCCATATAACACTAAAACACTTGTGTGTTAGTGCGACTTGTAATGCGACACTTGAACATCAGAAATTTTCCAGATTGTTTGTATTAAGGAAAAAAAGGGAGTTACGGTGACAGTTACCTTAATTCCCGCAGGAATTGTGAACTGCAGTTTTACCTTTGACTGAATTAAGGTAACTGTCACCATAACTCCTGCTTTTTCCAAACCGACTTGCCTGGCGGCAATAGCGAGCGGGAACCACCCGATCCCATTTCGAACTCGGAAGTGAAAACGCTCAGCGCCGATGGTAGTGTGGGGTTTCCCCATGTGAGAGTAGGACATCGCCAGGCTTTTAAATCAAAGCCCCGATCCGGAAGGACTGGGGCTTTTTTATGGCTCGTCGCCAGCCCGGCGCCGCAACAGGGTTCGATAAGCGTAAGGAAACAGACAGTGCGCATCCTTTTGTTGCTGTCGGCAACAGCTTAAGATGCGAGCATGCAACCTTGAAGTTACGATCGAGGCTCCGAATCGAGAAAGGACCCGCTGATGCCACTGACTGAAGAAGAATTTGAGGAGCTCGAAGACAGCTTCCGCTACAACGACCAGAACGGCGATGGCAAGATCGAGTTCAAAGAGTTTGTAAACATGCTGACCGAGCTGGAAGCAGGGGTCTCGCATGGCGAAGCCAAAATCGGATTCCACGAGATCGATACTGACCGCGACGGATCCATAGAGCTTGACGAATTCATTGACTGGTGGCGCGAAAGTTAGTGGTGATGAGCCACACCCCGGTATGTGGTCGATATTGATGGTGATGGCGCCGATCCGCAGCTGAGCTCGGTGCGGCTGGAATACGGCTGGCGATTTTAGAGTCCTGTAAACTCAATATATTGAGCATGAAGAGCCTCATCCCGCAACGGATGCGGCTTTTTTCGTTTGTTGCGCGTTGTCGGGTGCTCCGCTAGACTGATTCGAACCCACGCGTAGCAGCGAAATAAAAGTGGGGTCCATTCGATGCGTCCCGCCCGCGTAGCACTTTTTGCACTGCTTGGCTTCGTCGCCGTTCTGACGCTGGCAGTAATCATCCTGTTCAGTATCGACCTTGGACGATACAAGTCCTTTGCCGAAGACGCGGTCAGCGAGGCGCTCGGACGCGAGTTTCGCATTGCCGGAACATTCGAGCCGTCGATCGGCCGAAGCATTCGCCTTGTTGCAGAAGACCTGCGTCTGGCCGGAACTGAATGGTCTGCGGCCCCATACCTGGTCTCCGTCGATCGGATCGAGGCGAGCGTCAATACGTGGTCGATTATCCGCGGGCCCATCGTAGTCGAGTCTCTGTCCATCGTCGGCACCAGCATCAATCTCGAAAAGACCGAGGACGGGCGAAGCAACTGGACTATGTCCACGCAGGGCGACTCGGAGGATGATGCAGAGAGCGAACCGCCGTCCAAAGACATCGATGAGCTTCCGGTCATTGTCAATCGGTTGCGAATCGACGATTTCGCTTTGACCTACCTTTCCCCGACGCTGCGAAAACCGCTGCACGTGTCCCTCGAGCAGGTGCATGAGGAAATTCTCGAATCCGGAGACCTGCAACTCGGGATTTCCGGACAGGTGAACGCCAAATCGATAGCCATTGCTGCTGTGGCTGGGAAAATCGAAGACCTGGTGGCATTGAAGGATGTCTCGATAACGCTCGAGGGATCACTGGGTGAGATCAGTTTCCAGGGAAATGCAGTGATCGATGACTTGCTCGCACCCCGGCGCCCCATAGGTCAATTGCGCCTGCAAGGTCCGAACGCAGAGTACCTGACAGATATACTGGGGCTGGAACAGATAACATCAGGGCCATTGAGCCTGGATACGTCTATTGTTCAAGCTGGTGAGCGGTTGAACATTGCGACCCGGGGCGTCTTCGGGGAGTTCACGCTCGATTTCGACGGCTCGCTGATCGATTTCGGAAACCTTGGCGATATGGACATCAGGGCGTCGGCAGCCGGGCCCAATGCTGCAACTATCGGACGCCTGACAGGCAACGACACGGTTCCGGAAGACC
>CAYXKM010000264.1:0-6949 GCA_964465665.1 uncultured Woeseiaceae bacterium | reverse complement strand
CGCAGACCAACATCAAGCGCATGCTCGGTTACTCGGCCATTGCGCACGTCGGATTCATCCTTCTGGCGGTATTCACGGGATCGAGCGAGGGTTACGCGGCAGCGCTTTTCTATACCCTGACTTACGTTGTCATGGCCGCCGGCGCGTTCGGTATGGTGATCCTGCTCAGTCGTCAGGGTTTTGAGGCGGAGAGCCTGCGTGATTTCAAAGGACTCAACGCCCGCAGCCCATGGTTTGCGCTGATGATGCTTTTTTTCATGTTTGGCCTGGCCGGCGTGCCACCGTGGGTCGGTTTCATTGGTAAGTTGAGCGTTATCAATGCGGTGCTCGAGTCGGGGTTTACGGGCCTGGCGGTCCTGCTGGTGCTCGCGTCGGTTGTGGGTGCGTACTACTACCTGAGAGTGATCTGGTACATGTATTTCGACGCCGCCGAAGATCGGTCCGTATTTCAGTCACATGCGGACACTCGGCTGGTGCTGAGCCTGAACGGTATCGCCGTACTGGCACTGGGTGTGCTTCCCGGCTGGCTGCTCGAACTCTGCATTGGGGTCATGGAGTAGCTGTAGGAGCCCGCATTGCACGCGACGCCGCAGCCAATCGCCGCGCCAGCTCCCGGCATGTGGATTTAGATCCGACCAAGTACCCCAGCGGCATAACAGTGCCAGCCTTGTATTGCCGGTAGCCTGTACGTATGATGCCGCCCCTCGGATGCGGGGTGGAGCAGTCTGGCAGCTCGTCGGGCTCATAACCCGAAGGTCGCAGGTTCAAATCCTGCCCCCGCTACCAAAATGAAAATAGCCGGTCCTGTCGGGACCGGCTTTTTCATTTTTGGAACATGGGCACCAGGTTTTGAATTTGCGAGGAAGCAGGTTCAAGCTGACGCGCCTCGATGCGAAGCATCGGAATAGAGGCGCCGAGACTAGCTGAGCCACGAAGTGGCGAAGGCCATCCTGCCCCCGATACCATTATTCCGGCGCATCGCAAACTCCGTGGCCTCATTCTCGTCCGTCACCGGATCGATCTAGAGTATTGCGATCGGAAAGGGCGTAGTATCATTTTTCGGCAAAGCAACCGCTTCTTCGAGGTTGGCTGAGAGGGCAGGAAATGTTGCAGTACCACTCTCGCCGGCATCGGCGATTGATGGATGAGTCTGAACAGGCCTTGATTGACGCGAGTCAATCCGGGCCCGAGCAGGATTTGCGAATTTCCAGCCACGTCCTTGCGGACAGCAAGGTTCATGGGCTTTGGGAAGCAAGCCATGCACGGATGTTGGTGCCGGTGGCAGAGCATCGCAAGACATCGCACCAGATTATCCAGCTTCGACTCATGTCGACCACCCTGATACACGGTCGGGCACTGATCGAGTATATCCGCGACCATGAAATTCGCGGCGATGAGCGCGCGCGATTTTTCGCCTCCTATTACAGGCTGACGGACTACCGCAATGCGGTACTTGCCGCGCACCGACAGTACATGTTGTCAGTGTCGAGCACGGTGTCCGCCGACCATCTCATCAACCTGATGTACGACCCGACCAGTCGACGCCTGCTGGATCAGTACAGCAAGGTCTACCGGCAATACTTCGAACTGACGAGTGGGATGGCCACCAGCGACGATACATTTACAAGAATGGCTATTGCCCCGTTGGCGCAAAGTGCGAAA
Organism: uncultured Woeseiaceae bacterium; assembly: GCA_964465665.1. Lineage (GTDB taxonomy): Bacteria > Pseudomonadota > Gammaproteobacteria > Steroidobacterales > Woeseiaceae > JAKEGN01. The sequence goes on along the minus strand of CAYXKM010000264.1, from coordinate 5,287 downwards.
AACCAGTTGCGTCGCTTGCGGCACAGGCTGGAGACGGAGCCGCCCGACAGCCGATGCAGCGAACTGGAACGGCAGGCTTGCCTTGCACAAAGCGGCCGGTTCCCGGTACTGAATTACCTGGTTGTCTGAGTCGCCAGACCGCCAGTGTCAGGCATGCCAGCGCCAGACAATGGCGTTGCGTCGGGCGGGGGCGGTGACTTATAATCGCGCGCCTGCCGCGCAGCCCGGTGTCAGGGCGGAAGACTGAGGCGACCGCTGACCTCGGTGTTGAAGGATCGAAAGCCCCGCGATGGGGTTTTTTGTTGCCTGCTGCGGTTGCCGTGGTGCCGATGATATGCAGGAATTGAATGGGCCTCGAGCCCTTTTTTTGTTTTTGAAACATAGATTTAGAGCCCAAAGTTAAAGTTTTTCTATGCAACGAATCGAGCTCGTGAAACTGCTGGAACCGGTGGTCGAGAGCCTCGGTTACGAATTGACGGACCTTGAGGTCAAGGTCGGCGGCAGAGACGGCGTTTTGCGATTGTTCATCGACAAACCCGGCGGCGTTGGGTTGGACGACTGCGAGACGGTCAGTCGGCAGGTCAGTGTGAGGCTGGACGTCGAGGACCCGTTGCCCGGGCATTACGTACTTGAGGTGTCGTCGCCGGGACTCGATCGAAGACTGACGAAGTATGAGCATTTTCAGCGATTTACCGGGCAAACAGTGCGGGTAAAACTGCGTTTCCCGCTGGACGGAAGACGTAATTATCGCGGTTCGCTGAAGTCGGCGACTGCGGACAACATAGAAGTCGAAGTCGACGGCGAGACTTTTCGCCTGCCGCTCACGACGATTGAATCAGCACGACTGGTCCCGAATTTGTGACGGGACATAGCGGGGTTTTCAGGAAATGAGCAAAGAGATTCTGATGGTTGTCGACGCCGTATCGAATGAGAAGGGTGTCGAAAAGAAAATCATCTTTGAGGCAATCGAAGCGGCACTCGCTTCTGCCACCAGACGGCGGCACGGCGAGGACATCGACGTGCGCGTTGCCATCGACCGAGCCACCGGCGACTACGAAACATTCCGCCGCTGGACAGTCTTTGCAGATGACTCAACCGAGCTGGAGTTTCCGGACCGGGAGCTGCGCATGATCGATGCGGTCGAGATCGATCTGATTGCACAACCCGGCGGTCATGTCGAGGTGCCGATGGAATCGGTCGAGTTCGGCCGTATCGCGGCACAAACCGCAAAACAGGTGATAGTGCAAAAAGTGCGCGAGGCGGAACGCGAGCAGGTCGTCGAGGCGTACAAGGGGCGAGTCGGTGAATTGCTGTCCGGCCTGGTTAAACGCGTCGATCGCAATGGCGTGTACATTGATCTTGGCGGTAATGCCGAAGGCTTTGTGGCACGTGAACAAATGGTGCCGCGCGAACCGGTGCGGCCGCAGGACCGCATGAAAGCTTTGTTGACCGAGGTTCGCTCCGAACCTCGCGGGCCGCAGCTTTTTATGACCCGGACTTCGCCGCAGTTCCTTGTCGAGCTGTTCAAGATCGAGGTGCCGGAAGTCGGCCAAGGCCTCATCGAGATTCTGGGCGCGGCACGCGATCCGGGCCTTCGGGCCAAAATCGCCGTCAAGAGCAACGATCCGCGAATCGACCCGGTCGGCGCCTGCGTAGGCATGCGTGGATCGCGGGTGCAGGCAGTGTCCAACGAACTCGCTGGAGAGCGTGTGGACATCATTCTTTGGGACGAGAACCCGGCCCAGTTCGTAATAAATGCCATGTCGCCGGCCGAAGTACGGTCCATTGTCGTGGACGAGGATGCTCACAGCATCGACATTGCCGTCGACGAGGACAAGCTGTCACAGGCCATCGGACGTGGCGGCCAGAACATCCGGCTGGCCAGTGAGCTGACCGGCTGGGAACTGAATGTCATGACTGAAACCGACGCCGAACAAAAGAGCGAAGCGGAAATGCGCGAACTGCTCGAGTTGTTCACCAAGCAGCTCGATGTCGACGAAGAGGTCGCACTTATTCTTGTCCAGGAAGGATTCTCGACGATCGAAGAGGTCGCCTATGTACCGACATCCGAGCTGGTCGAAATCGAGGAGTTTGACGAGGACATCGTCAACGAACTGCGCAATCGCGCCCGGGATGTGCTGCTGACACAGGCAATCGTGCGAGAAGAGAAGATCGACGAGGCAGAACCGGCAGAAGACCTGCTTAACCTGGAAGGCATGGACCGGGGACTGGCATTCAAACTGGCCAGCGAAGGCGTTGTCACACGCGAAGACCTTGCCGAACTCGCAACGGACGATTTGCTGGAAATCAACGAAATGGATCAGCAGGAAGCCGCAGCCTTGATCATGAGAGCGCGAGCCCATTGGTTCGACGCGGAACAGCAAGCCTGACCGCTGATTATTTGGGAGATGGACGATGGCTGATGTCACGGTCGCACAATTTGCCGATGTACTGAAAGTACCGGTCGAAAAGCTGATTTCTCAGCTCGACGAAGCCGGTATCAAGGTTCAGGGATCGGACGATACGATCAGCGAGGACGCGAAGCTCGAGCTGCTTACGCACCTGCGGCGCAGTCACGGCCAGGATGAGGGGTCAGCGGGATCCGGGGCACCGCGGCGCATTACTCTGAAACGGAAATCGCAGACGGAACTACGTCTCGCAGGTGTGCAAGGCCGTTCCCGAACGGTCAACGTGGAAGTGCGCCGCAAACGCACCTACATCAAGCGAGACGTTCTGGAGAAACAGGCCCAACAGGAACAGGCGGAACTCGACCGCAAGCGCCAGGAAGAACAGGAGCGCATAGACGCCGAGCGCAGCGAGCAGGAGCGGCAGAAGTCGGAAAAGGAAAAGCTGGCGCAGGCCGCGGAAGAAAGCAAACGACTGGCAGATGAGCAGAAAAAGCAGGCCGAGGTCGACGCGCGCGAGGCGCGGGAAGCACGCGAAGCGCGGGAACTGCGCGAAAACGCTGCCGCAGCAGAGGAGCGGGCGCGGATCGAGCGCGCAGATCTGGATGCGCGGGAGCGGCGAAGCAAGGAAAAGGAAAAACGCAAGAAAGCGCCTGAGACTCGCTACGGCCGCCAGGAATTGCATGTCGCCGGCGACAAGAGCGGCCGGCGCAAACGCAAAGCGCCCGTACGACGGCGTTCGGTCGCTCTGCAGACGGAAAGCCAGCACGGCTTTGAAATGCCCACTGCACCCGTCGTGCGTGAAGTCGAAATTCCGCAAAGTATTGCGGTGTCGGAACTGGCACAGCGTATGGCCGTGAAGGGTAACGAGGTCGTCCGGGTGCTGTTCAACATGGGTGCGATGGTAACGATCAACCAGGTCATCGATCAGGATACGGCCATCCTTGTTGTCGAAGAACTTGGACACATGCCGAGGCCTGTCAGCGGCACCAGCATTGACGATGATTTGCTGGCCGACGAGATTCCGCAAGGCGAGCAATCGCCGCGCGCACCGGTGGTCACCATCATGGGACATGTGGACCATGGCAAGACATCGCTCCTCGACTACATTCGTCGTACCAAAGTCGCGGCGGGCGAAGCAGGGGGAATTACGCAGCATATCGGCGCTTATAACGTCGAGACGGGCAAGGGGACAGTGACGTTTCTGGACACACCGGGGCACGCGGCATTTACCGCGATGCGTGCCCGTGGCGCACAAGCGACCGATATCGTCATTTTGGTAGTGGCAGCAGATGATGGCGTTATGCCGCAGACGATTGAAGCGATCCAGCATGCCAAAGCCGCCGAAGTGCCCATCGTAGTTGCGATCAACAAGATGGATAAGGAAAACGCCGATCCGGAGCGGGTCCGCAGCGAACTTTCTCAACACGGCATCATTTCCGAGGCATGGGGTGGCGAGAACCTGTTTGCACAGGTATCGGCCCACACCGGCGCGGGCGTCGATGCGCTGCTGGATACGGTTCTTCTGCAAGCCGAAATGATGTCGCTCGAGGCAGTTGCCGAGGGTCCCGCGCAAGGCATTGTCATCGAGTCGAGCCTGGAAAAAGGCCGTGGCGCGGTGGCCACACTGCTCGTTCAGTCGGGCACGTTGTCACAAGGTGACATGATCATCGCGGGCGAGGAGTACGGCCGGATACGAAACATGTTCGATGAGAACCAGAAATCAATTTCCTCCGCCGGCCCGTCGACGCCAGTGCTGGTGCTCGGGCTTTCAAAAACCCCGAATGCCGGTGACGACTTCCTGGTCGTGAAGAACGAGCGCAAGGCAAGGGAAGTTGCGGAGTTCAGGCAGGCCAAGTCGCGTGAATCAAAGCTGGCACAGCAGCAGGCGTCGAAACTCGAGGACATGTTCAGCCAGATGGCGGCCGGTGGCAGCAAGGTGGTACCGGTACTGATCAAATCGGACGTCCATGGCAGCGCCGAGGCCTTGCGGGATGCGCTTAACAGGTTGTCGACTGACGAAGTCGGTGTGAAAGTGATTGGCGCAGGGGTTGGCGGCATCACCGAGTCGGATGCGACGCTTGCGGCTGCATCCAAAGCGGTGATCATCGGCTTCAATGTTCGTGCCGATGCTGCTGCACGCGCGGCAATAAAAGAGTCGGGCATCGATGTGCGTTATTACAGCATTATCTATGAAGCAATCGATGATGTGAAAGCCGCATTGAGCGGGCTGCTTGCGCCAGAGATTCGAGAAACCATCGTCGGACTCGCCGAAGTCAAGGATGTATTCCAGTCACCGAAGTACGGAAATATTGCCGGATGTATGGTCATGGAAGGCTACGTGAGGCGCTCAAACCCGATTCGTGTCTTGCGCGACCACGTGGTCATATTCGAGGGTGAACTCGAGTCCTTGCGTCGATTCAAGGATCCGGTCAATGAAGTGCGAGCGGGCACCGAATGCGGTATTGGAGTGAAGAACTACAATGATGTCAGGGTGGGTGACCAAATCGAGTGTTTCGAGCGCGTTGAAATTGCTCGTACCATCGCCTAGGCGCTGACAACCGGACCTGTCCGTATGCCGCGAGAGTATTCCCGACATCAGCGCCTTGCCGCTGAGCTTATGCGCACTTTGAGCGACGTCTTGCGATTTGAAATCAAAGACCCGGGCGTTGCCGGAGTATCACTGACCAAGGTTGATCTGAGTCGCGATCTGAGCGTAGCGCGTGTGTATTTCAGCTTGCTGCAGCCGGACGACGATCCGCGACCTGCGCTCGATGGACTGCAGCGCGCATCCGGCTTTCTTCGAAGCAAGCTTGGACAGGCAATGAAAATTCGTCATGTTCCCGAACTGCGCTTCAAGCACGACGACAGCATTGCGCATG
>CAYXKM010000263.1:0-8812 GCA_964465665.1 uncultured Woeseiaceae bacterium | reverse complement strand
CATTGTATAGACTGCATCGGGGCCGGCCAATGCAGGCCGCGTGACCGGGGGCAGAGCGAGTGGCGCGAAATTGTGCACCAGGTCACAAATCACCGGCAACAGCGTGAGGCGTGAGGGCATTCCTACTAATATGGGCGCCTCGCAGTCGCCTTCGTAACTCGTTACAAGGAATCACGGTTTGTTCAAGATGTTCATTTTCGGTTTGCTGCTTGGCCTGTGCGGCGCTGGTGCATACCTGCACCTGGTGCCCATTGTGGACCTGCATCGCGTGTCCTCGCATGTGACGGTGCAAACAAACGGCGGCAACCAGGAAGTCTTCAGCATCCGGTTGCCTGCCGACCGCATCATGTCCGGTCAGCCCGGTGCCGCGGCGCCGGTACCCGCAGGCCTGGAGTGGCCCGGGACGCCGGCTTATGCCGGATTCGGGGCGGAGCTGTTCAAGATTCGCGATCGCGACGATACTGTGATCGGCGTAGCAAGCCGCATGCGGCGCGCGGCCGGCGCGAGCGATGATTTCGTGGAATGGGTCATACACCTGCCGGCGAGAGGAACGATGCTCTTCGTGCTCGAACCGAATCCCCGCGACCGCCAGGCGCGATCCGGCACGCTCAGTGTAGGCACAGGCGAATTCGACTTCCGCCGTGGATCAGTCAGCGAATCTTTCGTGCGTGACAGCGAAGACGAAGACCCGGACAGCGAAGGGCGCATCGATTTGCGGGTGGCCCTCGTCGGGTTGCAGGACCAGGCCCGATGAAGTACCTCGTTTCACTGCTCATCGGACTGGCGATCGGCGCAGCGCTGCTCGTTGCCGGCATGTATTTGAATCCGTTCGCCGGGAGACAGTCCCTGTCGCCGCTTGCCATTTCCGACAATGTACTGGTCGTACTCAATTATTCCATGGTGCCGGCGGAATCACTGGTGTTCACGAACGATGGCGAATCGGTGAGGAAGCCGTATCCGCTCAAGGTGCAGCAGTTGTGGGAGCCGGCCGTACAGAAGACCTCGGTCACGGTCACGGAGCTTACCAATGCCCGCGGTGAGCCGGTCGGCATCGGTGTCAAGTTTTCATCGGATTCGGAAAAGTCACGTCCGCTGCGTGGCGAGGCGCTGGTCGACAGCGTCTGGCATATATACCTGCCGGGACGTGGCACTCTGCTCGCGGAGCAGGTGGAGAATTACTGGACGCTGCTGCGCGAGATAGTCATTCCGGCGCGATGGAGTTCCAGCGACAGCTGGCGCGGCAGCTGGCACGGCAGCATTACGTTCGGTCCGGGAGCGCTCGGAACGGCGAAAGTCACCGGCCAGTCCGGTGAGTTTGCAGGCATGACCGCCGAAGGAACGGAATCCGTCAACGCGACCGTTTACTCATCGCTGGACGGGCCGGTTGCAATGCAAGCCAGCCTGACTATCGGCGTGCCGACAGCCAACCCGGCGCGTTGATCCGCTGCAGGCTGATCTCGTTCCCGCCGTCATTCCCTGGCGCCCAGGTCCTTCAGGGCGATGCCGGGATCGGCGAGCAAGCCGATCGAAACAGTTGCCCTCGCTGCGATCAGCGGTTTGGCCTGCATGAAGTCCTTCGGACAATTGATGGCGTCGACGGCAATCAGAGTTCCGTTTTTCAGGTACAGGCAGGAGAACGACCGGCTGTCCGGATCGCCACGCAGCACGACCTGGTCGTGGCCCTGCGACAATCCCGCAATTTGTAACTTGATGTCGTACTGATCGGACCAGAACCACGGCACGTCGCAATAACGCACATCCTCGCCACAGATGTTCTGTGCCGCGGTCCTGGCCTGTTCGAGCGCGTTGTGCACGGATTCGAGGCGGACGTTGCGGCCGAAAATACCGTTAGGGTGCCACGTGCAGTCTCCGATTGCGTAGATGCGCGGATCGCTGCTGCGGCAGCGGTCGTCCACCGCGATCCCGTTGCTTACCTCGAGTCCGGCTTGCGTGGCCAACCCGACTTCCGGCTCGATCCCGATCCCGATCAGCACCAGCTCCGCGGGCAACGGGTCGGCGTTGCACAATTCGACCGCAGAGACGCGACCGGCGCCGGAGAAACCGCTGATGCCGGTCGAGAGCTTCAACTTAACGCCCCGGCTGCGATGCTCTTTTTCATAGAAATGGGAAACCGGCGGCGAAACAACACGGCTCATGACGCGACTTTCCATCTCCACCACGGTGACGTCGAGTCCGAGCGTGCACGCAACAGCGGCGACCTCGAGCCCGATGTAGCCGGCGCCGATCACGACCATGCGGCGGCCCGGCGCCAGTTCCTCGCGGATCCGGATCACGTCGTGAATATTGCGCAGATAATGCACGCCGGCGAGGTCCGTGCCGGGCAGCGACAGGCGACGCACAATGGCGCCGGTAGCCAGGATCAGCGTGTCGTACTGTAGTCCGCGCCCGGACGAAACGCCGACCAGGCGGTTTCCGCGATCGATAGCTTCGATACGCGTCCCGAGACGCACTTCGATCCCGGCATCGGCGTAGTAGCTGTCGGGTTTCAGGTGCAGCCTTTCGACCGGCAATTCGCCGGCAAGGAATTTTTTCGACAGTGGCGGTCGCTGGTAAGGGTAGTACGGCTCCTCGCCGATCATGACGATTTCGCCGTCGAATTTTTTTTGTCTCAGGGTCACGGCCGCCTGGCCGGCGGCGTGCCCGGCGCCGGCGATGACTACTCGATTGACCATGTTCCTGTATCCGTCACGACTTGGCTGACATTACATCGCGCTGATGCCACCATCGACCCGGATTTCCGAGCCGGTGACAAACTGCGATTCGTCGGAGGCGAGATAGAGCACTGCGTAGGCGACGTCGTCCGGTTTGCCGACACGGCCGAGCGGAACCTGCCGCCCGAGTTTCTGCAGCACATTCGCCCGGTCGGAATCGCCGATCATTCCATCCAGTATCGGTGTGTCGATGAACACCGGGTGTACTGAGTTGCAACGAATGTTGTTGCCGGAGCGGGCGCAGTGCAGGGCCACTGATTTGCTGAGGTGCCGGACCGCGGCCTTGGCCGAGTTATAGGCAGCAAGATTGTGTGCCGCAATAATCCCGGAGATCGATGAGATATTGACGATCGAGCCGCCGCCGCTTGCGGCGATATGAGGGATCGAATACTTGCAGCCGAGAAACACGCTGTCGAGATCGACCGCGTGCACGTGATGCCATTTCTCCAGGCTCTCGTCTTCGATACTGCCGACGGAACCGATTCCCGCATTGTTGACCAGCACGTTGAGCCCGCCAAAGCGCTCGACCGTGGCATCGAGCACTTCCTCCCAGCGCTTCTCGTCCGTGACGTCCTGGTGCAACGACGCCGCACAATTTGCCCGCTGAATGTTGATCGAGGCTGCGATCGATGCGGCGCCATCGGCATTGATGTCCGTCAGCATTACGCTCGCGCCTTCATTCGCCAGCATGCTCGCAATGGCAGCACCCAGGCCCTGCGCAGCACCGGTCACCAGCGCGACTTTATTCTGCACACGCCCCATCTGTGATTCCTGTTTGACCAACATCCGGTCTATTCTCCGCTCACCCCGCGGGCGATTCCTGTTTGGCCAGCATCCGGCATTCTACTTGCGATATGCTGCGGATTCTTGCCGGCATACACAACGATATTTCTATCAATATGAAAACGCACGCAATCAGAATTCACGAATTTGGCGGACCGGATGTACTCCGATTCGAAGAGGTGGACCTACCGGATCCTGCCGCGGGCGAAGCCAGGATCCGTCACAAGGCCATAGGCCTGAACTTCATCGATACCTACTTTCGGACCGGACTTTACCCTTCGGCGTTGCCCGCGGGACTCGGCAGCGAAGCGGCGGGTATCGTCGAAGCCGTCGGCGCCGGCGTCGCCGATGTCAAAGTGGGGGATCGCGTCGTGTATACCGGCCGGCCAGCCGATGCATTTTCCGAGGCGAGAAATTTTCCGGCGAGCCAACTGGTGCCGATACCGGCGAAAGTGAGTGACGAACAGGCGGCAGCGGTTCTGCTCAAAGGCCTGACGGCGTGGTACCTGCTGCGGCGGAGTTACCCGGTCAAGAAAGGCGATGCCGTGCTGTTGTACGCCGCTGCCGGCGGCGTTGGTTCGCTGGCCAGCCAGTGGGCAAAGTCGCTCGGAGCCACTGTCATCGGTGTCGTCAGTACCGAAGAAAAGGCCCGGCTTGCCCGCTCGCAGGGCTGCGACCATATCGTGATGTCCGATGATCCGGACGTGCCGGCAGCGGTACGCAAACTCACCGGAGGCGAAGGTGTTGCCGCTGTTTACGATTCGGTCGGCAAGGATACATTTTTTGCGTCGCTGGATTCGCTCAGGCCGCACGGTGTCATGGTGTCCTTCGGCAACTCGTCTGGACCGGTAGCGCCGTTTGCACCGTCGGAACTGGCCAGGCGCCATTCCCTGTATGTGACACGCCCGGTGCTGTTCGACTTCATCAACACGCGCGACAGGCTGCTCGCGGCATGCGGCGAGCTGTTCGGCCTGCTGCAAAGCGGCGCAATGAAAATCAGCGTGAACCAGCGCTACGCGCTGAAGGATGCTGCGCGGGCGCAAACGGATCTCGAGTCCCGCCGGACGACCGGATCGACAGTACTCATTCCCTGAGCTAGAGCGGTACCGGCATTAGCGGCCAGAATACCGGCAACAGCAGCATCGCGGCGGCAAACAGTACCAGCGTCAGCGGCACCCCGACTTTCAGGTAATCGACGAATCGATAGCCGCCGGGTCCCATGACCAGGATGTTGGCGGGATGAGAAATCGGGCTGGAAAAACTCGCGGCGGCCATAGCGATGGCCATCATCGCCGTATGCGGCAGAAAACCGATATCCGACATCGCGGTCAACACGATCGGCGACATCAATACGACCAGCACGGCTGCCGGAATGATCATCGCGGCCATCGCGGTCAGGGCATAGAGCCCCATGATGACAGCCCAGGGACCTGAATCGCCGAGCAAAGCCATCAGCTGAGTCGCGAGCCAGGACGCCGTGCCGGTATCCTGCATAGCGGTACCGAGCGGCAACATACCGGCGATGAGGAAAATGACTTTCCAGTTGATGGCGCGGTACGCCTGTTCCATGTTCAGGCAGCCCGTGAGCACCATCAGGCTGCCGCCCACGACGGCGGAAACGGCAATCGGCGCCAGCCCGCCCATGACGCTGACGACCACGCCCAGCATGATCATGACAGCGAGCCGTGCGCGGCCCGTGTCCGGCGGCTCCTGACCCAGAGGCGTGAGTATCAGGAAATCGGGATCGTTGCCGAGTAACTGCAGGCGGTCGCGAGGACCCAGCAACAACAGGGCGTCACCCACCTGAAGGCGCTCGTCGGCGAGGTCGGTGCCGAGCGGTCCGCCCTCGCGCCAGATGCCGGCCAGCTCGATGCCATAACGCTCGCGGAAATTCAGTTCGCCGACGGTTTTGCCGGCCAGGTTGCTGCGCGGATCGAGCGTCGCGTCCATGAGCGTCAGGCGTGCGGATTCGAATGCGCCGAGATTCGGCGCCGCTCGCGTTTCGACTTCCAGTTCCTGCAGGCCGCGCAGGACATCGAGATCCTCGTGCTGTCCTTCGATCAGCAGCAGGTCCCCGCCCTCGAGTACTTCATCGCCGCGCGGCATGATCATCAGCTCACCGCTGCGAAAAATGGCCAGCACGCGAAAATCGAATACGTCGTCCAGGCGGCTGCGACGCAGGCTGACGTCCGCGAGATCGCTGTATTTCGGCAGCCGTACCACGAACAGGTGCTCATCCGCTTTGTAAACATCCTGCACCCGATCGGGCGACAGCACGGCCACGCTCTGGAAATCAGCCTGCTTTTCTAGGTTGGCGATGTCGTCCGTCTCGCCCTGCAGCAGCAGGCGGTCGCCGCTACGCAATGGAACGTAAGCGAGGTTGGTCAGGCGATACTGGTTGCGGCGATAGATGCCGACGATACTGACATTGAACCGGCTGCGGAAAGAGGCGTGCCGCACCAGTTCACCGACGAGCGGCGAACCGTCCTGCAGGACGACTTCGGCGTAGGCCATCCGGGCTGCAACCATCGACTTCAGCACCGGTGCTTCACGCTCGATGACCAGGTCGCTCCATCGCTGCAATTCACGAAACTGGTCGAGGCGACCCTGCACCAGGATGCTGTCGTCACCGCGCAGGACTGTTTGCCGGCTTGGAAAGGTTTCACTGCGGCCGTTACGAACCAGCGCCAGAATAATCAGTCCGGTCGATGAGCCGATGCGGCTGTCGGCGATCGTCTTGTCGACCAGTACCGAATCCGCCGGGATGTGCATGAGAAAGGTCTGTTCCTGAAGCTTGTACAGCGACCTCAAGCTGCGCTGGCTGTGTTGCCGGCTTCTCGCTGTGCGCGTCCTGGGAAGGGCCAGCCTTCCGGCGAAAGCGACAAACAGGATGCCGACTATCATCAGCGCACCGCCCATTGGCGTGAAATCGAAAAGGTGCAACGGTTCGAAACCGGCGCGGCCCAGTGCCTCACTGATCAGCAGGTTTCGCGGTGAGCTGATCAGCGTCGTAAGGCCACCGAGTAGCGTCCCGAATGCGAGTGGCATCAGCAACCGTGACACCGGGATGCGCGTACGGCGTGCAACTTCGACCGCAACCGGCAACATCAGGGCGGCAACACCGATGTTATTCATGAACGCGGCAAGTACGCCGGCCGTCAGCATGATTACCAGGATCATCGGCACTTCCCGTTTGCCCGCGATGCGCAACACCTGGTTGCCGATGACGTTTGCAATGCCGGTACGCGTGAGGCCCTCGCTCAGGATAAACATCGCCCACACGGTGATCACTGCGCTGTTGCTGAAACCCTGGAAAATGTCGTCGGAGCCGACCAGCCCGGTGACCGCGAGGGTCCCGAGCACGAGCAGCGCCACCAGATCCGTGCGGACGACCTCGCTGACAAAAAGAATCAGCGAGATGGCCAGGATGCCAAGAACCAGTGCGATCTCAAATGTCATTGTCGGGTGGGCGTGATGGCCCTGTACTACTCGAAGGGACTGAATCAGAATTGCCGGGATTTTATACACGACGCTTGATGAATTAGCCAAAGAGCACGTCACGGTTCTGCCGAAGTCCGATGTGAAATCCGCAATCCGTTATGAACCGAAAGTACCCCGGCGCACTGTCACGCACAGGATCCGTGGCGTGGATTACTGCGTCAATGAATGGGGGGACACGAGCGCCCCCGCCGTGTTCCTGCTGCACGGTTGGGGGGATGCCGGCAGCACTTTCCAGTTCCTGGTCGACGAGTTGTCAGCCGACTGGTGGATCGTGGCACCCGACTGGCGCGGTTTCGGCGAATCGCATTACCGGGCGGAATGCTACTGGTTTCCCGACTACGTCGCAGACCTGGACACGCTGCTCGGCATCTACAGTCCCGACCAGCCGGCGCGGCTGGTCGGGCACAGCATGGGCGCGAATGTCGCAGGACTTTACGCCGGCATCATGCCGGAGCGGGTCTCGGCGTTCGTCAATATCGAGGGCTTCGGACTTGCGGACAGCGATCCGGCAAATGCGCCGGCTCATTACCGGCGCTGGATCGAAGCGGGACGCGAGCGGCGCGGATACGCGCCCTACCGGTCCTTCGACGAACTGGTACCGAAGATCCTGAAGCGCAGCCCGGGCATGGCCATGGACAAAGCCCAATTCGTTGCCGGGCAGTGGGCGAAGCAGGGTGACGACGGCATCGAGCTGAAGGCCGACCCGGCGCACAAATTGCCAAATGCCGTGCAATACCGGCGCGCCGAGGCCATGGCCTGCCGCGCGGCCATCCGCGCCAGGGTGCTGGTCGTCAGTGGCGAGGACTCGGATTTTTTCGACGCGGGCCAGGCCTGGCTCGACAGCAATCAAGGCGCCGACGACTACGAACGCGGTGAAAGCGTGGCCATAGCCGGTGCCGGCCACATGGTGCATTTCGAACAGCCGGCAAAGCTTGCGCGGGTCATCGAGGACTTTCTGCGGCAAGACTTGTAAATTCGTCCAGTACTGTATAAAAATACAGAACATTTTCCGGGGCGAGCATGGGCAGGACGGCGGAACTTCCAGTGGATTACCTGCAGGACCTGAACGCAGCCCAGCGGCAGGCGGCAACGTATGGCGCGCGGAATGGTGAGGCTCATTTCACGGCCGGGCCGTTGCTGGTCATCGCCGGTGCCGGCACAGGCAAGACCATGACGCTCGCACATCGGGTCGCGCATCTCGTCCTTCAGGGCGTCCGTCCAGAGCGAATCCTGTTGCTGACCTTTACCCGGCGCGCGGCACAGACCATGACCCGCAGGGTCGAAGCGATCGTGCGCAAGGCCTTAAACGGCGGCAGCGCCGCTCCCGTACAACTTCCGTGGTCGGGTACTTTTCATTCCGTCGCCAACCGGCTGCTGCGGCACTACGCTCACAATCTTCGTCTCGACCCCGGTTTTTCGGTGCTGGACCGCGGAGATTCCGCGGACGTCATGGATGTCGTGCGCCATCAACTCAGCCTGTCGACGAAAGCCAGGCGCTTCCCTAAGAAAGACACCTGCCTTGCCATCTATTCGCGGTGTGCGAATGCCCGCATGCCGCTCGCCGATGCATTGGCCGTGACTTTCCCCTGGTGCCAGGACTGGGAACCGGAGTTGCGCGAACTGTTTCGCGCTTACGTTTCCCGAAAGCAGGAGAGTAACGCGCTCGACTACGATGACCTGCTGCTTTACTGGAGCCACCTCGTGGCCGAGCCGGACATCGCTGCCGAAATCGGCTCGTGGTTCGATCACGTGCTGGTCGATGAGTATCAGGATACGAATTTGTTGCAGGCCGATAT
>CAYXKM010000262.1:0-6864 GCA_964465665.1 uncultured Woeseiaceae bacterium | reverse complement strand
ATGAGCCTGGTCATGGGATTTGCATTTACGTTTTTCTACGCAATTTTCGGGCTGCCGGTTGCGCGGCTGGTGGACCGCCACAGTCGCAAGCACATACTTGCCGCCGGCATAGCGATCTGGAGCCTGATGACGGCGCTTTGCGGACTGGCCGGGAATTTCTGGCAACTGTTCGCAGCGCGTGTCGGCGTGGGTGTCGGCGAGACCACCAGCGGCCCTTCAGCCTATTCCTTGCTCTCGGACTACTTTCCCCCGGAGAAACTCCCGAGGGCCATCGCGGGAATGAATCTCGGTTTCGTTGCAGGTACGGGCCTCGCGATGATCATCGGCGGAGCGGTGATCGGCGCGATCGGAGCCTCGCAGGATTTTGCATTGCCCGGCGGCATCACGCTCCGCGGCTGGCAGGTCGTGCTGATCGTCGTGGGGCTACCCGGACTTATCGTATCGGCATTGATGCTGACGGTTCGCGAACCGAAACGGCGCGGCGGAGTGGCGAAAGGGAAACAGCCGCTGACGGAAGTTTTCAAGTTTCTCGGTTTTCACTGGCCGGTGTATGCACCGATGTTCGCCGGACTCGCGCTGCGTTCAGTCCAGATGTTCGGGCTCGGAATGTGGGGCCCTGCATTTTACGGTCGTACTTTCGGCTGGTCTCCCACCCAGGTCGGCTACGTGATCGGCGCGAGCCTGTTCATCGCCATGCCGCTCGGCCTTTTTGCCGGAAGCTGGCTGGCCGAGCATTACTGGAAGAAAGGGCGTTACGACGCCAACATCCGGGTCGTCGTCTACAGCACCATGATTTCCGTGCCCATAGGAATGGTGTCACCACTCATGCCGAGCCCGTGGCTTGCGGCCGGCTTCGGGTTCGTCGCCAGCATCTTCGCCAGCATGGCGGCGCCTCCGGAGAATGCGGCGCTGCAATGCGTCACGCCCAATCACCTGCGCGGGCAAATGACTTTCCTGTTTCTTTTCATCATGAACGTCATTGGCATGGGGCTGGGCCCGCTCGTGATCGCAAGCTTCTCGCAATACATATTCACGGAAGAAGGCATTCGCTACTCGCTGTTCCTGGGCTCACTGTTGCTCGGACCCCCGGCAGCGCTCATATTCTGGCTCGGGATGCGGCCGTACGGCCGGGCCATGGAAGCCGGCGGCGTATTGCCCCCTCCTCCCCCGACAGTGCGTGCGTAAATAAGAAAGGGCGCGCCCATTGCTGGGCGCGCCCTTGCCGGTTTCACGATCGGCGTGAAAGCGCCTGATGCGCTTCAGAATCTCCTGCCGAAGCTGACGTACCACTCTGCCGGTCGTCCCGGTTGCCCTTCGACCGTGTTCTGGCCAAAGACTGTCAGGTCGAAAATGTTGAGGAAGAACTCCTCGTCGGTGACATTCGTGCCACCCACTGCCGCGGTCCAATTGCTGTCCGGGCTTTCCCATTGCAGCCGAACGTTGACGAGTTCGTAACCGTCCGCGCACGAGAGCTGCGAGGCAAACGACGAGCAGATCTCGGTCTGCCCGTACACATCAACGCGCGGTGTCAGCCTTGCGCCGCTCGACATCGGGATGTCGTAGGCGGCGCCGACCGTCCAGTTGTACTCCGGCACGAAGTTCGTCGCATCACTGCAGACAAATCCCGGATCCGGAGCACCGTCGAGATTCAGATCGCAATTGTCAACCTCCGGAGAGCTCCAGTCCGTGTAGCCGATGAGACCGTTGATGCTCAGCGCGTCGGTGGGCCGCCATATGAACTCAAGCTCCGCACCCTGGATTTCTCCTGTCAGCTGTTGATAACTTGTCAGCGATGTCACCGCGAAACAGAAGTTGCCATCCGAATCCTGTATGGCGCCGGGGTCCGTCGGAAGGGCTGCTGGAGGTATGCACTCGGTTCCACCGATTGGCACGATGCGCTCCTTGTAGTCGGTGTAGAACGCGGCAAGGTTCAGGCGCAGGCGCTGATCGAACAGGTCGGACTTGAAGCCGAGCTCGTAAGCAATGGCCTCCTCGCCACCGACTTCAATCGCCTGCGCCGGTGTGAACGGGCGCGGGTTGTAGGCCGGCGGGCGATAACCCGTCGCGACCGAGCCGTAGACCAGCATCAGATCGGTAGCCTGGAAGTCCAGGCCGAGCCTCCAGTCAGTGTGGTCATCGTCGATGCTGATCGGAGCCGCGACCAGCGAGTTGTCGAAATCAACGTCTTTGGTGTCGTTGGACATTCGTACGCCGGCGTTGGCACTGAGCCTGTCCGTGAAGTCGAACACTACGTGCCCGAACACCGCGGTGTTCTCAGAATCCGCGATGTTCTGCGTATTCACCGAAATGTTGGAAAAAATCGGCGCTGGAATTGCGCACCCGCCCGGCGGGTTCTCGATGCAGGTGACGGCAACATCCGGCGGGAACCCGATCGAAGCCCTCAGGATGCCATACGGAATCGGCGGAAAGCTGACAGCCTGCCGGTTGATGGCCTCGCCGCTGTAATAGAACGCGCCCACGGTCCAGTCCAGCCGCTCTGCCATCGCCCCTCCGCTCAGGCGCAGTTCCGCCGTGGTCCAGTCGAAATCCTGCTGCCCCGCGGTCGTCTGGAAGTTGAACGGCGACGCATCCGCATCCGACGACAGCTGGCTCTCGATGTCCGTGTACGAACCGATGGCGGTCAGCCGCATGCTGTCCGTCAGGTCCCAGTGCACGGTAGCCGATACCGCCTCCCTTCTGATCGCGGAAGTCGGTTTAAAGGTCAGGTCGCTGGCCGGATCGTTGTACGTCGCATAAGACTGGTAAATGTTTGACGGGATGAAGCGATCATCGTACGGGATCCCGTAGCCCCAAGGCTCCGCGGGCGTGGGCACGTGGTTGATGTACTCGTTATCGAACAGCACGTAACCGCTGGTCGGGATGGTGTTGCCCGACAGGTCGACCGGGTAACGGATGTCAATCAGCGTATCAGCCTTGGCCTCCGATTGATCGTTCTGGAAATCGCCCGTAAGAATCATCTCGACGTTGTCGCTTGCGACCCAGCGCAATTGTCCGCGAAAGGCGTCGATGTCTTCGCCACCCTGGGTGTTGGTAATACAGTTCCGGCCGCGGCTGGGATCCCTGACCGGGAGATTTCCGGCCAAAGACGGGAACCTGCACGCAAAATCGATGACGTCCTGATAGCCCGTGCGTTTCCGTGAAGCTGCCGATACCTGGGCAAAAAGATTATCAGTCAGCGAGAAGTCGTAGCCGCCGCTGAGATCGATTCGATCGAACGAACCGAGAGTGACATTGAGGTAGCCCGTTTCGTCACCCTGGGGCTTCCGGCTGACCAGGCGCATGACACCGCCGATCGAGCCTCGGCCGAACAGCGTTCCCTGCGGTCCGCGCAGCGTTTCCACGCGATCCACACCGATGAGATCGAGCTGCGTGCCCAGCATAAACGGCTGGTAGACATCGTCGACATAGATGCCGACACCCGGCTCGAATGCCTGGTCGAAGTCGTACTGACCGATGCCGCGGATAAAGGCAGTCATGGTGTTGCCGTAAGCGGCCTGCGCCGGGCGGAACGACGCGTTCGGCACCGTGTAGCCCACTTCGTAGGCCGTGGTGAACGCGCGCATCTGGATCTCTTCTGCGGTTATCGCGCTGATGGCGATCGGCGTTTCCTGCAGACGCTCCTCGCGGTACCGGGAGGTAACGATGATTTCATCGAGTACCTGCTCCTCGCTTTCCTGCGCCAATGCCGAAGATGCAATAAAAAAACCTGAAGCTGACACTAACGGCAGCGCGACGATGGAGAGGACGCTGCGCGAGAAGAGGTGCGAGAAATACTTGCGGATACACATCGAAGATCCCCCTGATGTTGAAATTATCCAACAGTACGATTTAGCCTCAATCGTGGTTCCGTACTCGACCGGCAAAGAAAAGGAATTCGATGCAAAAGGAACAGGATCCGGACGTTATCACGGCGCTGCTTTGCATGGTTTACACTTGCCCCGACGTTTACGCGTTGCGGCAATGCAACAGGCAGCCCGGATGGTGAAACGGGAATCCGGGCCGGCGGACAAGGCCGGTCATAAATACACTGAATTGACGGAGTAACGAGCATGAGAACCACGGCATCGATCCTCATCGCCGCATTTTCAGTCTTGCTGGCGGCCTGTGCGAAGCAGGACTGCGAGCAGGCAGCGAACGCGGCGGAAGAACAGAACAAGAAAACGGTGGTCGCGTTCTACGACGCCGCGATCAACGGCAAGGATTTTGCCGCGGCATCGGATTATCTCGGCGACAAGTATATACAGCACAATCCCCTTGCGGCAGACGGGCCCGAAGGCCTGAAAGCGTTTCTCGAGTTTGCAAAGGAAAACCTCGGTGGTTTCAAAGTCGAATTCAAACGCGTGCTGGCCGACGGCGATTTCGTCATCGTGCACGCGCATGCAACCAATGGACCGGACGACCGCGGCAATGCCGTGATGGACATCTTCCGCCTGGAGAATGGCAAGGTCGTCGAGCACTGGGACGTGATGCAGCCGATCCCGGAAACCGCGCGAAACGACAACACGATGTTCTAGCCCGGTCCGCGGGAAGCACCCGCGGACGGTGAAAGCGAAACCGGGCGCGTGAGCGGACTTACGCCGCGAGTTGTTGCTCGATCCGGTGCAATACCCGGTAGCAGGGGAGCACCTGGGCAACAGAGGCGTTCGGTTCGCGGCCTTCACGGATCGCGGCGATGAATTCCCGGTCCTGCAGTTCGATGCCGTTCATGGACACATCGACTCCGGACACGTCGATACGGTTCTCCCGGCCGTCCACCAGGTCATCGTAACGCGCGATGTACGTGCCGTTGTCGCAGATGTAGCGAAAAAAAGTCCCCAATGGCCCGTCGTTGTTGAATGACAGGGACAGCGTGCAGATCTTGCCGTTCTTCGTTCTCAATTGGATCGACATGTCCATGGCAATGCCGAGTTCCGGATGCGGCGGGCCCTGCACCGCATTGGCGACGACTATCTCCTCGCCGGCCTGGTACTGAAAGAGGTCCACAGTGTGCGCGGCGTGGTGCCACAGCAAATGATCCGTCCATGAGCGCGGCTGTCCCAGCGCATTCATGTTGCTTCGGCGGAAGAAATACGTCTGCACGTCCATCTGTTGAATGCTGAGTTCGCCGGCCGTGATCTTTTTGTGCAGGTACTGGTGAGACGGGTTGAAGCGCCGCGTGTGTCCGACCATGCAGATGCGGCCGGATTTCTTCTGTACCCGGTTCACTTCTTCGGCGTCTTTGAGCGAGTCGGCGAGCGGAATCTCCACCTGGACATGCTTTCCTGCCCGCATGCACTGTATGGCCTGTGCAGCGTGTATCTGCGTCGGCGTACAAAGAATCACCGCGTCGGTACCTTTCAGCGCCAGCGCATCCTCCAGATCCTCGAATGCATGCGCGATTCCGTATTCGCGCGCTGTTTCCCTGGTGGGCTCTAGTGTGCGGCCGACGAGTGCAACGACTTTCACTCCGTCGATGTTCTTCAATGCATCGAGATGCTTTCTGCCGAATGCACCGGCACCGGCAATGATCAGGTTCATTCGCTCACTCCTGTCGGGTTCGTCACCCGATGTTCTCGAGTATGACGTGCCCGACGGCGGTGTTGGATGCGGGCACATGATAGAAACGATGCGTAAGCTTGACGCGCTCGTTCAACGCGCCTCGCATAATAAGCCACATGACGAGTTCAATGCCTTCGGCACCGGCTTCGCGCACGTATTCGATGTGCGGAATCTTCGCCAGGCTGTCTGCGTCATCGACCAGCCTGTCGAGAAACGCTTTGTCGAACTTCGGATTGATCAGGCCGGCGCGAGTGCCCTGGAGCTGATGGCTCATGCCGCCGGTACCCCAGACCTGGACGTTGAGATCCTGGTCGAAGGATTCGACGGCGCGGCGTATGGCCTTGCCGAGGTTGTAACAACGCTGGCCCGACGGCGGCGGGTAGACGACGACGTTGACCGGAACCGGGATGACGCGGCAGGGCCAGGCCTCCGGCTGGCCGAACATCAGCGACAATGGCACCGTCAGTCCGTGGTCGACCGTCATCTCGTTGATAACCGTAATATCGAAATCATCCTGGATCACCGACTGCATCACGTGCCAGCCCAGTTCCGGGCAGCCTTTGACCACCGGCACCGGCCGCGGACCCCAGCCCTCGTCGGCCGGTTCGAAAGAGTCGCCACAGCCGATCGCGAACGTCGGGATGATGTCGGGCCCGAACGCACTGGCATGATCGTTATAGACGAGAATAATGACGTCCGGTTTTGCTTTACGGATCCACTCCTTCGAAAACTCGTAACCCTTGAACAGTGGTTTCCAGTAGTCGGTTTCGGTATTGCCAAGATCGATGGCGGCACCGACAGCGGGTACGTGCGAGGTGGTCACGCCCGCCGTGATTCTAGCCACGCGCTTTCTCTCCCTTGTAGCGGTTGCCTTCGATCGAACGGCCGCCCTTCAGCATCATTTCCCGGTAGGCTTCCCGCGACAGGCCCGTCATCGAAGCGGCGGCGTGCTCGAAGGATTGTCCGTCCGTGGAAAAGAGCTTGGCGAGAAAATAGATGTTGCCGCCGACCGAAATCATCCGGTTGTAGTCGCGATCGAGCACCGCCTGTTTCTGCGCCTCGCTCATCGGCCATTCGTCGAGGTATACGCGCTGATTCGCTTTGAAACGCTCGCGATTCGGCGCTTTCATCAGCGACATGCAGAACTTGTTCAGGTGATACCCCTGGCGCGCAAGATCGGCGTCGAAAATCGTCGTGCCGGGCACGTCGAGGTAAGGTTTATCGAGCGACATCAGTGCATCTCCTCCGACCAGTACAGCCGCATCGGGTTGTCGACGAGCAGCTTCCGCTGCAGTTCCCTGGTCG
>CAYXKM010000261.1:0-5624 GCA_964465665.1 uncultured Woeseiaceae bacterium | reverse complement strand
CGTAACCGTTCCTGCGTATGTGTCTACAGTGACCCTGGCAGCACCAATTGCAGAATCCATCGAGTAGCGGCTCTTGATCGTCGCCGTAATGGCGTTGTCGTCGCTGACCTGCTGTGTTGTTCGTCGGTCAGCGCCGACGTCCGTGGTACCTGATGCGGAACCGCCCATCAGCATGGACGAACAGGCACTCATCGACAAGCACAGGCACAGGATCAAAATTCTGCTTTTCATGAGCGAGTCTACACCGGCCGGCCTCGCAGTCGCCAGATTGTACGTGAGCCATGCCGAGAGCACACCGGTTCCAGGCTGGAAAAAGGCCCATTGCGGCTACCGGTTCGGCAGATCACGGACCAGCGCCCACTGTTCGGCGGCGCTCATCGTCGACCAGGCAACGATTTCCTCGAGGCTGCGCTTACAGCCAACGCACATTTTCCGCTCATCCAGAACGCATTGGCGAATACACGGGGACATCGGGTACCCCGGACGCGTACTGTCGTTCGTTGTCTTACTCACGGATCGCGCCGAAGAAAACCGCTATTTGTCATTTGTGTCAGCTACTTATGTCCCAGTATCGCGCCACTTTCCAAAGCCCGGGGCGCTGCGGGAGAGGCGAAAGCAGCCCTGATTTCGTCGCTCGCAGCCACTATAATACGTCAGGACCCCGGGTGAATCCGGGTCTGCCCGTGGCTGGGCGCGCTGCATGGCGCCCGGCAATTCAACAACAACGACAAGCCTGAACACTCCGGGGAGAAAGTGAAATGAATCCATTGAATACGATTGCCGGAACCATTATTGCAGGTTTCGTATTGGCGATTTTGCTCGTACTGGCGACGCTTGGTGAGCATCTCGTAGCAGCTCCCGCGGCGATTTCCGTGATTATCTGGCTGCACGTGCTTGCAGGCATCGCGTGGATCGGCTTGCTTTACTATTTCAATTTTGTGCAGGTGCCGGCCCTTGGCGCTGCCGCAAGTGACCAGGGAGGCCCCGGTGGCGCCGGCATCACCAAGTACGTGGCACCTCGCGCGTTGCTTTGGTTTCGCTGGGGCGCGGTCGCCACCTGGCTTACGGGTGCAAGCTACCTGCTTCACATGGGGCAACTGGACGATGCTTTTGCACTGGGGATGTTGGGTACGCCGGTGAACAGTTATGCGATGACGATCGGCATCGGTGCATGGCTGGGCACGATCATGCTTTTCAACGTCTGGGTCCTCATCTGGCCTAACCAGAAAAAGGTCTTGGGCATCGTCAAGGCGACTGCCGACGAGATTGCAAGAGCCAAGCGCGTTGCCTTTCTTGCATCGCGTACCAACACCTTGCTGTCTATCCCGATGATCATGAGCATGGTCGGCGCACATCACGGATTCATGATGTAACCGGCAGGCAATGCTGAATACGAAGCCCGGCCACGCGCCGGGCTTCTTGTTTGCGAAGCAGGCAGAGATGAGCATCACCGACAACGAGCTGCAACCCATCATCGAAGCAAACGTCGCGGCCGCATTGCAGGAGGACTTGGGCAGCGGCGACCTGACCGGCATGCTGCTGCCATCCAACCGGGTTGCGACTGCAACCGTCATCACGCGCGAGGCCATGGTGCTCGCCGGACGACCGTGGTTTGACGAGGTCTACCGACAGATCGATTCGCAAGTCCGCATCACCTGGCAGTGCGCGGATGGCAACCGCGCGTCGCCGGGCACGATCGTCTGCCAGCTGCAAGGGCAGGCGCGATCGCTGGTCAGCGGCGAACGCTGCGCGCTGAACTTCCTGCAATTATTGTGCGCGACGGCAACAGCCACTGAAGCCTATGTCGCGGCGGTTGTCGGCACTGGCGCTCGTATACTCGATACACGCAAGACGGTTCCCGGTCTTCGGGTTGCGCAGAAGTACGCGGTTCGCTGCGGCGGCGGTGTCAATCACCGCTTTGGATTGTTCGATGCCGTATTGATCAAGGAAAACCACCTCCGCGCCTGTGGCGGTATCGCACTCGCCGTTGCCGCTGCCCGCAAACTGTATGCGGATCTTCCGGTGGAGATCGAGGTGGAAACGATCGATGAACTGCGAGAGGCCCTGTCGGCCGGTTGCGAGCGTATCTTGCTCGACAACTTCTTACCGGATGATCTTGAAGACGCGGTACGAATCAATCGGACCGAAGGCAGCCCGCCGGCGTCGCTCGAGGCATCGGGCGGCATCACGCTCGAATCCGTCAGACGCGTCGCGAAGACCGGCGTCGATTACATATCGGTTGGGGCCATGACCAAGAACGTCCGCGCCATCGACCTTTCCATGCGATTCGACTGACGGACGGCACTTCCCGATCTGACGAAGCGACGTCAGGCCACGGCCCGGGTGACGCGCTGCGGTTCCGATACGCCGTAACCTTGCGCGTAGTCGATACCCATGCCGCGAAGCATGGTAATGATCTCAGCATTCTCTGCAAACTCCGCGATCGTCTTCTTGCCGGTGAGATGACCGATCTCATTGATGGAGCGCACCATCTCCCGGTCGATCGGGTCGTGCAGGTTTTCCTTGACAAAACTCCCGTCGATCTTCAGGAAATCGACCGGGAAATGCTTGAGGTAGCCGAAAGAGGACAAGCCGGTGCCGAAATCATCGAGCGCGAACTTGCAGCCGAGTTCTTTCAGCGCATTGATGAACCGGTTCGCCTGGGAGTAGCTGGCAATCGCCGCCGTCTCGGTTATCTCGAAACAGATCTTGGTCGCGTCGAGACCACTCATCTGGAACTGTTCGATGACGTACGGGAGGAATTTCTCGTCGCCCAGGCTTTGACCCGAGAGGTTTATCGAACAAAGCGCCAGCCGTTCGCGTTCGTCGGCCTCGGATACGAGCCAGCGGAACGCATTCTGGATCACCCAGCGGTCGATACTCGGCGTGATCCCGTACCGCTCTGCGGCCTCGATGAACAGGCCGGGAGCAATGATGCTGCCGCTCTCATCCCGCATGCGAAGCAACAGCTCGTAATGAGCGCCCTCGCCCTCGGTCTGCAGCGGTTTGATCGTCTGCCGGAACAATTCGAACCGGTCTTCCTCGAGAGCATTATTGATACGTGCTGCCCATTGCATTTCGCGCCGGCGCCGCATGAGATCGATGTCGTTCTCCTGGAAACTGTGTATGCGGTTGCGTCCAGCTTCCTTGGCCGCAGAGCAGGCACTGTCGGCGGCACTCAGCAACGCCTGCACGTCTTCGTTGTCAGCAGTGATCGGCACCACACCGATGCTCACTCCGAGGCGGAAACTTCGATCGTCCCACATGAACTTGAATTCGCTGATCGCGAGACGCAGTACTTCCGCAGTCTGCATCGCCTCTTCCAGGCTGCAGCTCTCAAGGAGTATGCCGAACTCGTCACCACCGAGCCGAGCCAGCGTATCGCGCCAACGAATCTTCGACTTCAGGAGCGCACCTAACTGGCCCAACAGCGCGTCACCTGCACTGTGGCCGCAGGAATCGTTGACGATCTTGAACTGGTCGAGATCGAGATAACACAAGGCGTAGGAGGTCTCGCGGGCGCGGGCGCTTTTCAAAGCTCGTTCGAGGCGTGATTCGAACTCGCGCCGGTTCACGAGGCCGGTAAGGATATCGTGACTGGCGTGATAGCTTAAACGCCGGTTCAGTTCGCGCGATTCGCTGACATCGTGAAAGACCAGCACGCCGCCGGTAACGTCGCCCTTGCCGTCCCGAATCGGTGACGCGGTGCTTTCGATGTATAGTTCATTGCCGTCGCGGCGAATGAGCAACGTCGGCCGAACCGACTTGATGGCTCGATTGCGCCGGATCGACACGGACAGCGGATTTTCGAGCGGTTCGCAGGTTTCTTCGTGGAAACCGCGAAAGATTTCGTCCACCGATCGTCCGCTTGCATCGTCCACTTTCCAGCCGGTCAGTTCCTCGGCGACCGGATTGATGTACTCGACATTGCAACTTGCGTCGGTCGTGATCACGCCGTCACCAATGGAACGCAACGTGATCTGCGCACTCTCCTTTTGGCGAAACAGCGCTTCCTCATACAACTTGCGCTCGGTAATGTCGACTTCGACGCCAAGCAGGCGTTGCAGCCTGCCGCGCTCGTCCTGCCGCGCCTTCGCCCGGCTGGTCATCCACCGCCATTCGCCGTTCTGATGCTTCATGCGGTGAACGCTTTCAAAAAACTCGGTCTTGCCCTCGAGGTGCTCACGCATTTTTGCCTGCACCCGAATCATGTCGTCCGGATGCACCAGGCGATACCAGTCCGGCAGCAGGTCCTCGCGATCGACGTCATAACCAAGCATCGACTTCCAGCGCCTCGACAGACGCAATCGCTTGCTTGCCCCGTCGAAGTCCCAGATGCCGTCGTTGGCGGTCAGGCTTACCAGGAGATTGCGCTCCTCCATCTCTGCGAGGATCCCGATCGTTCGCATGCGTTCGATGCCGGATGCGAGCGATGCACCGATGAGCTTCATCAGCAATTGCAGATTGGCATCCCAGCCGTCGACCGGGCTTTCGTTGGCCAGCGCCAAAAATCCGGCGACGTCGCTTCGCACTGTGAAACCGATGATCAGAATCGAACCGATATGCAGCTCGGCAAGTCGCTCCATTTCGGCCGCGGCGCCCTTCGGTGCGTTTTCCGTATCCGAAACTTCGATCAGGCGCAAATGGCCGAGGTTTTTCGAAAGCCACGGCCAATTGCTCAAGGACTCGCCTTCCAGTGCAGCCGGGTTGCAACTGCTGAACACGGAGCCGGACGCGAATACGGTTTCGATCCCCGAATTGTCCGGCTTGAACAGAGCGAGAAACGCCGAATCGCATCCGGTCGCATCCGGCAGTTCACCGATATTGTCGCGGAGCTGTTCGTGAAAGCGGTCGGGATGGAGTTGCTGGACATTGACGGCGATCTTGGTCTGCAACGCATCCACCGCGCCACGATTGCGTTCGCCGGCTCTGGGCCGTCGGTGCCTCACAGGCGCGGGGGTGGATGTCTTGCTGCCGGATGTTGTTGTCATTCAGTCGCCGATCGTCGCAGCCGCTTCAGCTTGTTGAGTCTGGCCTGCCGGCGAAGTTTGCGCACAGTGCCGATGGCAATGCAAACGCCGGCCAAGTTTGTATTTGCTCTCCCCTGCATTTTGACACGTTACCAAAGGATTACAAGATAAGTGTATGTATTTTTGTACTTTATTCCACAGGCCTCGTATCGGTCCATGGCCATGGCGAGTTTCGGCAGCCTCGCGGTCAACGCGCGACCATGCAGCGCGTTAGTGCGTATATCGAATCTGTACTGCACAAGGAGACGGAAATGACGCTTTCGAACAAGGGACGATCGGGCAATGCTCGCAGATCGGTCGCCATGACAGGGATTATGCTCGCGTGGACCCTGCTGACTGTGGTCGCGTGCAGCGGTGGCAATGATAGTGAGGAGGCGCCGGCTCCGCTGGCCGCGACCTGCGATCCGTCAAAGCCGGCCACTGCAAGCGAGTGCGGTACGGTACTCGTTGGTCTTACCGATGCAGACGGCGATTTTCTGAATTACACGGTCGACGTGCTGTCGCTCACGCTGGAAACGGCGGGCGGGCTGGTGGTAGAGACCCTGCCCCTGAAGACGCGAATCAATTTCAGCGACTATGTCGATCTGACCGAAT
>CAYXKM010000260.1:0-7361 GCA_964465665.1 uncultured Woeseiaceae bacterium | reverse complement strand
GTGGTGTTGTCGGCAATCACCGGCGGCAACATGTTCCAGGCCTGGAACGTCGCTGACGTGACTCGCGAGTATTTCAGCGTTGACGGCTGGATCAGCGGTGCCGTGCTGACCGTGCTTGTCGGCAGTGTCCTCATTGGCGGTATCAAGCGCATCGGGCGCGTTGCCGGTACGCTCGTGCCCGGCATGGTGTTCCTTTACATCATCGCCGGCCTGTACGTGCTGATCGTGCATTACCAGCAGATACCGGCGATGCTCATCCTTATAGTCGATTGTGCGTTCACGCCGACTGAGGCCACCGGCGCCTTCATTGGTGGCACGGTGGCATCGGCATTCCTGTTCGGCATGAAACGGGCAATATTCTCCAACGAAGCCGGCCAGGGTTCGTCGCCGATTGCGCACTGCGCCGCGAAAACCGACGAACCGGTCCGCGAAGGCGTGGTCGCCGGGCTGGAGCCGTTCATCGATACCATCGTTGTCTGCACTTTTACCGCGGTCATCATCCTCGCAACCGGCGTATGGAATCGCGCTCCGGACGTACCGTTCACGGATGTCCCCCAACCGGTACAACTGAACGGCGAGTGGCACTTTGGGCAAACACCAGTGGCAAGTGCAGACTGGCGCGTCGGCGAGACCGTACTGCTGGTGCTCGAGGCCGGAGAGAATCCGCGCACCGGCCAACGATTCCATCGCCTGAGCGGCGCTGTTGAAGCAGGCTCCGGCGGTTACGCCATCGCCTGGCAGAATTTCCCGAGTGACGTGCAGCCTGTGGTCGTCGGTGAAGGTTTCTACCGCGACCATGTCGGCGCAACGCTTACCGCCAAAGCATTCGATTCGGTGACACCCGGCCTCGGAAAATGGCTGATCACGGTCGCATCCTGGCTGTTCGCACTGTCAACGATTATTGCCTGGGGTTACTACGGCGAACAGGGAGCTGTTTACATCGCCGGCAGCAACGGCGTACTGCCTTTCCGGCTGATTTACGTGTCACTGACTTTCGTCGCAACGCTCGGCCATATTACGAACAGCACGGATCTCGACAACCTGACCGGCATCGGGCTCGGCGTCATCATCTATGCAAACCTGCCCATACTATGGATCTTCGGCTACCAGGCGATGCGCGCTTACAAGGATTACATCCGGCGTCTGAAAACCGGCCAGATGGGTCCGGATCACCCGCCACCAACGATCGACGATCTGCTGAGCGGCCGCAGCGTCGCTGCAAAGCGCTGAACCGGCACGACGATCCGCTGCCGCCGTTCATTACCCGGCCGGACGGCGATTGCGCAGAGCCGCAAGGCCCCGTTCCAGTTTCTCTTTCGCTTGAGCCGTGACACCGCCTTTGCGGTATTCATCGACAACGAACGACTCGATTTTTGACACCAGCTGGTCGATATCCTCGCCGGGGAACCGGTCGTCGTCGTTTCCCGGGCCGTGCACGTGAGAGGCTGCGCCGAACAGGTTTATCCATTTCTCGCTTTGCCGGCCCAGCCGCAACAGATCGTAGAATTCCGTCCCCGGCCGCGGGCCGGGCTGCAGCAAACTGACGACGGCAGCACCGAGAGACACAGGAACGAGCAGCAAATCTCGCAATCCGTCGGCGAGAAGCTTGACCTGGAAGATGGCAACATCGCGCATCATGCGCAGTCGATCCGGCGCCGGCTGCAACGTGTCAGGTGTTTCCGGAAGTGTGTCTGGCATGTTCGACATGGCTTGAATATAGCACGCGCGCGCTGGCGAACCGGGCAGCGATTTAGTATTGTACGTCAAGTACTTACAGCATCGGTGCGCCTGTCGGACAAACTATGCCGCGTATTCTTCCCTCGGCCGAATTCCACCACGATAGCGCGGACGTGCTCGGTGTTCTTCTGGTCAACCTCGGGACACCCGATGCGCCTAGCGTTGCCGCCGTCCGGCGTTATCTTCGCGAGTTCCTCTCCGACCCGCGTATCGTCGAGCTGCCGCGCTGGCTTTGGTGGCTGATATTGCACGGCTACATTTTGCGCGTAAGGCCGGCAAGGTCAGCAAAGGCTTACCGCAAAATATGGACCGACCGCGGGTCACCGCTGCTGCTGAACTCACAGGCGCTGACAGCATCCGTCGCAAAAAAAATAAGCGCCCGGCTTCGGGGAAATGTGCAGGCGGAACTCGCCATGTCCTACGGAAACCCGTCGATCCCTGTGGCCCTGGATCGGTTGCTTGCAAACAATTGCCGGCGCCTGATGCTCCTGCCGTTGTACCCGCAATATTCGAGTACAACGACGGCGTCGGTGTTTGCCGCGGTGAACAAGGACCTTTCGCGCCGGCGCTGGATTCCGGAACTTCGGATCATCAATCACTACCATGACAATCGCGGTTATATTGCAGCGCTTGCAGCCAGCGTACGTAGTTTCCGCAGCAGGCACGGCAGCGGGGACCTGCTCCTGTTCTCGTTTCACGGCATACCGCGCGACTCCCTGGCAAAAGGTGATCCTTACCACTGTCATTGCCAGAAGACAGCCAGGATGGTGGCTGAAGCGCTCGGTCTCGAGCAACAAAAGTGGAAGGTCAGTTTCCAGTCCCGTGTCGGCCGCAACGAGTGGTTGCGGCCGTACACCGATGAAACCGTGAAGCAACTTGGCGCACAGAAACTGGAGAGGCTGGATGTGATTTGTCCCGGCTTCGTCGTCGACTGCCTGGAGACGCTGGAGGAAATCGCGATGCAGAACGCCGGTTTCTTCAGCGCAGCCGGTGGCGGCACGCTCCGCTACATTCCAGCGTTGAATGACAATGACGATCACGCCACGATGCTGGCAGAACTTGTCGCGACGCATTCTGCCGGCTGGCCGGCATCGATGCCAAACCATGACCCGCTTGCCGGCAAGCTCGACAGCCTGCGCCTCGCTAAGGCCATGGGCGCGGAGCGCTGACATGCTGGGCCGCTTCCTCGAATTCAGCGTGCAGTCGCAGAACATCCTCGATTCGTTGCGCTTCTACAAAGCACTCGGCTTTTCCGAACTGGAAATCGGCGATACCTGGACCCACCGGTACTCGGTCGTCAGCGACGGCGATATCTGCATCGGCCTGCACGGTCGCGAGTTCGACAGTCCGGCGGCCACGTTCGTGCACCAAGAGCTGGCGCCGCATGCGCGGTCCATGGCCGACCACGGGTACCGGTTTTCCATACTGCATGTCGATGAAGACGTATTCAATGAACTCGCTTTTGCCGATCGCGATGGCAACGCAATTTCAATGATCGAAGCACGAACTTTTTCGCCGGCCGATGACGACATCCAGAGGTCCGCCTGCGGCGAGTTCTTCGAGCTGACTCTGCCGACCCGCGATGCTATGCGAGCCGGCCTGTTCTGGGCCCCGCTCGCGCCGCAGATTCTGCGCGTTCGCGAGGAGCCGACGACGCATATGCGATTTCTCGCCGGCCGAATCTCGCTGGGTTTGAGCGAAAGCATCGCACTGGACAAACCGTCTCTGTGCTTCAAGTGCGACGATCGCGACAAGCTGGCCGAGACCATCGAGCGCCATGGGATAAAACAGAAGAAGTTTCCTGGATTCGAGGGTGCGTTCTCGGTTTTACATGCACCCGAGGGCACGCGCATTTACCTTTTCGACGAGGACTTTCTCGGTGAAAGCTATGTCGTCGACGAGTCCGAGGAAACTCC
Source organism: uncultured Woeseiaceae bacterium (assembly GCA_964465665.1). Lineage (GTDB taxonomy): Bacteria > Pseudomonadota > Gammaproteobacteria > Steroidobacterales > Woeseiaceae > JAKEGN01. The sequence goes on along the minus strand of CAYXKM010000260.1, from coordinate 3,708 downwards.
GTAGCTTCAACGCAGGTCGGCGACGCGCTCGGCCTGGCGCCGCAGCGCCATGCCGATTCCTGCTTCGTCGAACAAGGCATTGATTGCGCCAAGATCCGGTGCTGCCGGCCGCAAACCGGATTTCGGACGGTCGAACGATACATCGCAGGCGATGCCTGTCAGTTGTCGCGCGAGCATCGCGGCGCCCTTGTGCGTATGCAGTTTTTCCGCCAGCGTTTTCGCCCCACGCACAGTGACCTCGTGTACTTTGTCCAGGTTTGCGTAAATGCCATCGAGACTGCCGAAATGCTGCAGCAAGGCGGCTGCGGTTTTCTTGCCGACACCCGGCACACCCGGAATGTTGTCCACGCTGTCGCCAGCCAGCGCGAGAAAATCGGCAATCTGTTCGGGCCATACGCCAAAAACGCCCGGGATCTGGTCATAGAGTATCTTGCCCTTACCGGCAAAATCCCAGAATACGTCGTCTTTCGTAACCAGTTGCGCCAGATCCTTGTCGCGGCTGACGATGGTCGATGCCATGCCGTTCCTTCGCCCTTCGCTGACCAGTGTACCGATCAGGTCGTCGGCTTCGTATTGCGGATGCGCACACTGCATCACGCCGATTGCTTTGGAGTAGCGGCGACACTGTTCGAACTGGCGTTTGAGTTCCGGAGGAGCGGGTTCGCGGTTGGCCTTGTACGCCGGATAAATGCTGCAGCGAAATGACGTGGTGAGGCTTTCGTCGAACAGCACTGCCACATGTTCCGGCTTCACCTGTTCCAGGAAATCCCCGAGGAAACGGCAGAATCCGTACAGCGCATTGATGGGATTTCCGTTGCCATCCAGCATGTCATCGGGCATCGAGAAGTGCGCACGAAAGACGTAGACGCTGGCATCGATGAGATATTGCATGCCGGGATTGTAGAGGTTTATTGGCAACGGCGCAGATTTGAGATGTCGCCCGCAATGCCAGCCGCCGGCGTGCCGGTATGCCGTTTGAGCGCATTTGGTTTAAGTGAAAACGGCATTCGGCGCGACGGCGGCTCATGGAGTCGCGAGCACTGCTCGCTCCTACAGGGGGCCTCATGAAAACGTCAGGCCTGGCCAGGCTCGTCGAATATGGTCACGCCGTCGGCAAGATGATCGCTCAAGCGGGCATGCAACGGACTGGAACGCGGAATATGCGCAAGCAGGTACTGCATCTGGTCCGCAAGAACGCGGCGGCCTTTCAGGTAAATGTACTCCGCGTAGGTCGGTGTAAAGGGCACGGCTATGAGCTGCATCGACGCCTGCTCGGGCGTTCGTCCGCCCTTATGATTGTTGCAACGCCGGCAGGCGGTTGCGACGTTGTTCCAGGCGTCAGTGCCACCGCGCGACAGGGGTGTAATGTGGTCGCGTGTGAGGTCGCGCGTTTGATAACGCGTGGCACAGTAAAGGCAGATGTTTGCATCCCGCTTGAACAGCGTTCGGTTGTTCAGTGGCGGCACGTACTGGTCGCGAATGAAGGCGAGGCCCTGACTCGTGCCGTTGGTTGCAACAATGGAACTGACGTCTATGGAACTGCGACAACCGCTGGCCGAGCTGTAACCGCCAAACACCGTATATAAGCGGGTTCCGCAGGCATAGGCTACCTGCTCGGCATGGTAAAGGCGGACCGCTTCACGATAGTCGATCCACTCCAATGGCATGCCGGCCACGTCGGTTCGCAAAACCTGTTGCGATAGATCGGATGCAGCTCCGTACAACATCAAAAAAGCTCCCACGCCAGGCCTGTATATTGCAGAACGCCATAGAAAAAGCAATTACAGGCGCGGTTTGCGATTGTTGTGCGCTATGTCATTATTCGCCTTCCGCGTCACTTGCGATGTGACCTGGTACGGAAAATTCCCCTGTAACGGAGAGCGACTATGCCGCTGACGGTCGGCGTGCTGAAGGAAACCCTGAAGGGTGAAACGCGCGTGGCGTTGACCCCGGAAATAACGTCCAAACTGATCAAACTGGGGGTATCCGTCGTCATGGAACGCGGCGCCGGAGAGGGTGCGCAGATTCCCGATGCGGACTACCAGGGCGTCGAAATGACCGACGCCAACGGGGTTCTGGCCAGGGCCGGACTGCTCCTGACCGTTCAACCGGCCCGTGCGGATACGGTCAGCAAGTTGCGTAGTGGCTCTGCAATTGCCGGACTCATGTATGGCCATATTAATAAGGAGTTGGTAAGCGCGCTTAAGAAGAACAAGGTCACCGGATTCGCTATGGAGCTCATTCCGAGAATTTCCCGCGCACAGAGCATGGATGTTCTTTCATCGCAGGCGGCTGCGGCCGGATACCAGGCGGCATTGATTGCAGCGACTACGCTGGACAAATTTTTCCCCATGTTGACGACGGCTGCCGGAACGATTCGCCCGGCGCAAGTGCTGGTGATCGGCGCGGGAGTTGCGGGACTGCAGGCCATCGCTACGGCCAAGCGCCTCGGAGCGGTGGTCAAAGCCTATGACGTACGAAGCGCCACGCGCGAGCAGGTGCAATCGCTCGGCGCGAAGTTCGTCGAGACGGGCGTGTCGGCCGAGGGCGAAGGTGGTTACGCGCGAGAACTTACCGATGACGAGAAAAAACAGCAGCAGGCAGCGCTCGAGAAAGAAATTGCCGTCTCCGACGTCGTGATCAGCACCGCCGCCATTCCGGGACGGCCGGCGCCGAAGATTATTTCCGCAGAAGCGGCGCGAGCGATGAAACCCGGTGCGGTCATTGTGGATCTCGCAGCCGAAACCGGCGGCAACTGCGCACTCACCAAAGCCGGCGAAACGGTCATCGACAACAATGTCAAGATCGTTGGCCCGGTGAACCTGCCGGCATCGCTCGGTCGTCATGCAAGCGACATGTACGCGAGGAATCTATACAACTTCATCAGTCCTGCAATCGAGAAAGGCGAGCTGAAGATCGACTGGGACGACGAGGTCTTCGCCTCCTCGGTTCTTACACGGGACGGAGAAATCAAGCACAAGGCGACGAAGGAAGCGGTTGAAGGGGGAGCTTCGAGATGATTGACGGATTCATTGCACTTTATATCTTCATGCTTGCCGCATTTGTCGGTCACGAAGTCATCGGCCGGGTACCCGCGATTTTGCACACGCCATTGATGTCAGGTTCGAACTTTGTGCATGGCATCGTACTGGTCGGCGCCATGGTTGCGCTCGGTCGCTCCGAAACACCGCTCGAAATGACGATCGGATTCATCGGCGTATTCCTCGGCGCCGGTAATGCGGTCGGCGGGTACGTCGTGACCGAGCGCATGCTCGAGATGTTCAAGAGCAGCAAGGAGAAACGCTGATGGGCGAAGTCGTCTCCGTGCGCACCGTTATCGCGGCATCGTATTTCATCGCTGCAATTCTTTTCATTTTCGGCCTGAAGCGCATGAGCTCGCCGGTCACCGCGCGCGGCGGCATTGTCTGGGCCGGCGCTGGTATGGTCGTCGCTACGCTGGTCACGTTCCTGTATCCGGGCATGACCAACTATGTGCTGATGATGGTCGCGATCGGTCTTGGGGGCATACTCGCGTGGGTCAGCGGCAAACGGGTCGCCATGACCGACATGCCGCAGATGATTGCGCTGTATAACGGCATGGGCGGCGGCTCTGCGGCGGCCATCGCGGCGGTCGAGCTGTTCCGTGGCGAGGATCATGGCGCGATCTTCGGCATCCTCGCGGTGGCCGGCGGCATGATTGGCGCGGTT
>CAYXKM010000259.1:0-8300 GCA_964465665.1 uncultured Woeseiaceae bacterium | reverse complement strand
GATTGCTGCGAGCATCCTTGAGTTGCCGCTGAAGTTCGTCACGCCGCTGAAACGTCTCTTTCAGCGATTCCGACAGTTCCTTGGCGCGCAATGTCGAGTCCTTGAGCGATGCCTGGTACTGGCTGATCTGCTCCATCAGGCTTTTGTTCTGCTTGGCCAGCCGATCGTGTTCTGATTGCTGTGACTCGATCTGCTGCTGCCAGCCGGCATTGATGGCGATCTTTTCCTTGGCGCTGCGGTCGCTGCGCAAAACCCAGCCGAGGATGGTGCCGACGACCAGTACCAGCGCGAGCAGCGCAATGGTCACAGTGGTGAATTCGGGCATATGCGATAGAGCCTTGTCGTTACGACGCCATGCGAACCTGTTCCAGCATTTTCAGCACCTCATCGATCTGCATGACAGCCCAATCGATTTGCGCACGGTCGATGACCAGCGGCGGCGCAAGGCGCACTACAGTTTCGTGCGTTTCCTTGCTGAGCAAGCCGCGGCTCATCAACTCCTCACAGACCCGTCTTGCGCGTGCTTGCGCAGGATCGATTTCGATGCCGACAAAAAGTCCGCGGCCGCGAATGTCCGCGATCAACGGACTTTTGAGCGAGCGCAAGCGTTCGAGCAGGTGCTTTCCGAGAGTCGCGCTGGCTTCGGAAAGTTTTTCCTCGATCAGGATATTCAGAGCCTCCAGCCCGATGGCGGCAGCCAGCGGGTTTCCGCCAAAAGTGCTGCCGTGATCGCCGGGGGTAAACACATCCATGATCTCGCGGCGGGCCAGGAACATCGACACAGGCATGATGCCACCGCCGAGGGCTTTGCCGAGGATCAGCCCGTCGGGAACCACGCCCTCGTGCTCGCATGCCAGGAACTTACCGGTGCGGCAGAGCCCTGTTTGTATTTCGTCGGCTATCAGCAGGACATTGTGCTTGCGGCACAGGTCCTGGCAGGCGTTGAGATAGCCTTCGGGCGGGATGATGATGCCACCCTCGCCCTGGATTGGTTCGACGAGAAATGCTGCGGTATTCGGCGTGATCGCACGCTCCAGCGACGTAATGTCTCCGTAATCGACCAGCCTGAAACCGCCTGGGAACGGGCCGAAACCGGCCTGGTATTGTGGCTCGTCGGACATGGCGACGATGGCAATGGTGCGACCGTGAAAGTTGCCTGTGCAGGCAATGATCTCGGCTTTGCCCTCGGCTACTCCCTTGACCGTGTAGGCCCATTTTCTGGCCGCCTTGATCGCGGTCTCCACCGCTTCGGCGCCGGTGTTCATCGGCAGCGCGCGCTCCTGCCCGGTGAGCTCGCAAGCACGTTTCAGAAACGGTCCCAATGTGTCGGAGTGGTAGGCGCGTGAAACAATGTTCAGCTTTGCTGCCTGGCGCTGCACGGTGCCGACGAGGCGCGGGTGGCAGTGGCCATGGCTGACGGCGGAGTAGGCGCTCATCATGTCGAGGTATTTCCGACCATCGACATCCCACACCCAGACACCGGAGCCGCGCGTCAGGACCACTGGCAGCGGACGATAGTTGCGCGCGCAGTAGCTGTCTTCCAGTTCGATCTCGACGTTCATCGGAGGCCCTTCCGGACTGTGCGGGAATTTTGATCTGAAAAAAGCAGATCGCATAAGGTCATAATTTTACAGCAATATCGGCCAGTCTGGCCAGTTTCGGTGGCCGACGGGCGGGTGCCGGCGCCGGCGCCTCAAACTTGTAGTGCGCGCACGTATCGCACAGGCTGCCGGCATTGCCCCGTTCCCGGAGGGGCCGAAGCACACTTATTGGGACAAAGATGAGCAGAACACCCGATACCGTATTGCTCATGCTCAGCGGACCGGCGGGGGCGCTCGAAGCAATCCTCGAAACACCGAAAGGTGGCGAAATTCGCGGCTGTGCTGCCATATGCCATCCGCACCCACAGCATGGCGGAGCCATGCATAACAAGGTTGTGCATACGCTGGCGCGGGCTTTTGTCAGCCGGCAGATGGCCGCATTGCGCTTCAATTTCCGCGGAGTAGGCAAGAGCGACGGCCACTATGACCATGGCAACGGCGAACTGCAGGATGCCCGGGCTGCCGCCGCCTGGTTGCGGGACCGTTATCCCGGGTTGCCGCTCTGGTACGGCGGATTTTCCTTCGGTGCAGCCATCGCGATTCGTGCGGCCGCGGAAGGCGGAGCCGACGGGCTGGTGAGTATCGCTCCAGCCGTTTCGCGTTTTGCCTCGGGGATGCAGGTGCAGCCGGCCTGCCCATGGCTGATCGTGCAGGGCGACCAGGACGAACTCGTGAACCTCACTGAAACCGTCAATTGGGTGAATTCGCTCGATCCGCGTCCGGTACTTCAGGTATTCGACAACACGGAACACTTCTTCCACGGCAGGCTGGTGCAATTGCGCGGCACGGTCGAGGCCTTCATCGACATAAATCCGGGGAATCAGGGTGACAATTAGGCGACAGGGCCCGAATTTGGTGACAGTAACCTTAACTCGAAAGGCCCTTGTCCGTTGCGAGCTAATTGACTGTATGAGTTAAGGTTACTGTCACCAAATCCGGTGTCATATGGTGCCAAAAAAAACCGGGCGAGCAGCCCGGTTTTGTTTCGGCATGGATGCGGCGGGTCGCGCTGCATCGGCCGCAAAGTGCGGAATCCAGTTCCGAACTATTTGACCATATCCTTCAGGCCCTTCAGCGCCGCCACTTTGACGACCTTGCTGGCCGGCTTTGCCTTGAACATCATCTCCTGGCCGGTGAATGGATTGATGCCCTTGCGTTCCTTGGTTGCCGGCTTCTTCACGACTCGCATTTTCAGAAGGCCGGGGACGGTGAAGATCCCGGGGCCGTTGCGACCGCCAAGATTCTTCTTGATCTGACCTGCCAGTGAGTCGAATACCGCGGCGACGTCTTTTTTGGTCAGCCCGGTATCCTGAGAGATGCTGGCGAAGATTTCGGATTTGGTTGGTGCCTTGCTTGCTGCCATGAAAAATAAACTCCCGAAAATAGAAAAAACGGGCGAGGCCCGTGAAAAATGCTGCGCGACGATATCACAAGATCGCCGGATTGGTAAGGCGGAACCTGCGTTTTAGTCGTGTTTTCAAGCGTTTTTTTGCAATCCGGACGATTTTTGCGTCAGTTCGTATAGAACTGTCGCTTAAACCGAACAGTGGCAGGTTGGCTGGAGCCGTCGGGCGTAACGGTAATATCGAAGACCAGGGTTTCCTGGTTGGCCACGGCCGTCTCACCGATGTAGTAAATCGCTTCCTGCTCCTGGATCTTGCGCATGACTACATTCTTCAATTGCCCGGTCAGATTCACGACCTTGACTTCGATGACGGCGGTCACGGGCGTGCCGGATTCGGCTTCGATGACGGACACATTCAGCATTGCCCGATTCTTGCTGCGCAGGATGTTGTAGGTACGGGCAACCTCGGGGGGCAGCTGGTCGGTCAGCTGTGCACTGAAGTGCACCACATGGTTGCCGAGGTCGGACGACGAGGCGCCAGCCGGTTGAGCCGCGGGAACCGTAGCGTTCTCACCGGGGCCACCGCAGGCAACGAGTGCGGCCAGGAATGACAGAGTGATTATTCTTGAAATGACCTTCATATGAACCGTCCCCCCCGGTACGGACTGCCTCTGGCTTGCGACTATAGACTATTGCAGCCGTGCGGCCTAGACAGGGCCACGGCTCAGAAAAGGGCCGGCAGCAAATCCGTCAGCACCATGTTGAGGGCGATCAAAAGCACGATCACGATGTAAGCTGACAGATCGATGATGCCCAGTGGCGGAATGTACTTTCGAACAGGCCGCAACAGTGGCTCTGTCATATCGGCGAGCAAATCCGACAGCGGACCGAAATATCGGCCGAGAAGATTCAGTATCACGCGAATGATGATAGCGACGATGAACATGACGACGCTGAGGATCGCCAGATTGATTAATGCGGCAAGCACCAGCGATGACAAACCGGCGGCCGATGCAAGTATGCCCAGTACCTCCGGTCCGTGCGCCAGGACCAGTATCAGGAGGGACACAACGATCTGAATGACCAGGGCTATCAGAACGGTCGCCGTATCCAGTCGGCCGACCGAAGGAATGAAACGCCGCACGGGCACCACCAGCGGAGACGTGTACTTGAGGACGCCTTGCGCTACCGGGTTGCGGAAATTGGCGCGCAAGAAAGGCAGCCAGAATCGCAGCAAGAGGATCAGCAGGTAAAGTCGGGCGAACGTGTCCAGCAGGAAGATGAGAGCCTGAATCATTTCCGGTGCGCGCCTGGCCGAGTTGTCATTGCTGCCTCAGGAGTTGGCGAGTTCTGCCGCCCGATCCCTGGCGGCGACTATCGCCCGTGCAAAGATACCACGGGCATCCGCTTTCTCCAGATACTCGAATGCTGCCGTCGTCGTACCTCCGGGGGAGCGAACTCTTTCGATCATTTGCGTCATTGGCTCTTGCTGCGCCGAAGCAAGTGCGGAGGCGCCCCGCGCCGTTTCAACCGCCAGCGTGCGTGCAGTCTTCGGATCGATGCCCAACTCGATTGCGGTTTCTATCATCACGTCGATCAGGAAGTAAAAGTAGGCCGGGCCGGTTCCCGATACGGCCGTAACGGCATCCATCCTGGATTCGGTGTCCATCCACACGACTTCGCCGACTGCCGACATGATTTTCTCAGCCATGAGGCGTCCGGCGCTGTCCGTCCGCAAGTTTGCGAACAGCGCCGATATGCCCTGATCGATGAGTGCGGGTTGATTCGGCATGACCCGGACGACACGCAGGCCGCCGCCCAGCCATGCATCGATGTCGTCGATGCGCGGGCCTGCCGCGATAGACATGATCAACGGCTTGCGCTGTTGCACGATATCGCGCAGGTCCTCGCAGACTGATCGCAGTATTTGCGGCTTTACGGCAAACAACAGCGTTTCGGCGTCCGCAGCCACCAGCGCATTGTTCCCGGTTACCAGAACGCCGTGCAGTTCCTTTCGCAACAGCTCACATTGCTCGGGCCTCGGTTCGGCAATCAATACGTTGTTCGCATGCATGCCGCCACGAAGCAATCCACCGGCTATCGCACGCGCCATGTTGCCGCCACCGATCAGTCCGGTCCTGGTCTTGATCATTGTTGTACCCCGATTTCCACACAGTTCAGCTGGCGTTACCATCTACCATCATGTGTCGCGTTGGCCGAAGAGCGCCGTACCCAGGCGGACGATAGTCGCACCCTCATGGATCGCCGCGACAAAATCGGCGCTCATACCCATCGACAGTGTATCGAGTTGCAAGCCACGGTCTGTCAAGTTGTCCCTGATTTCACGCAACCGCGCGAACGGCTGGCGCTGTTCTTCGAACGAATAGCGGATGGCCGGGATGCACATGAGGCCGCGCAGTCGGAGTCGCGGCAGTGCGGCGACCGACAGCGCCAGTTCGTCCAGTTCAGCCGGTGCCACGCCGGACTTGTTCGGCTCGTGATCGATATTCACCTGGATACAGATATTCAGCGGTTCCATTCCGGATGGCCGCTGATCGCTCAGCCTTTCCGCTATCTTCAGGCGGTCGACGGTGTGGACCCAGGCGAAATGTTCCGCAACCGGCCGCGACTTGTTGGCCTGCAGGTGGCCGATAAAGTGCCACACCAGGTCGTTCCGTCCGGCCTCCCTGATTTTCCGCACGCCCTCGCCGACGGTGATCTCGCCGAAGTCGAGTTGGCCGCTCCGGGATGCCTCCAGTACCGCCTCGACCGGCTGCAGCTTGCTCACGGCCAGCAGCCGAACGGAGCCCGCCGGGCGGCCTGCATCTCTCGTAGCTTTTGCCAGCAAATCTTGGATTTTTCGAAAGTTATCCGTGACCCCAATCACGTTTTGCTCCGGGTGCTCGGCTATACTAGACAGCCATCAGGCCGGGTTATGGTAAGTCCGGCTGCCATAGTTCCAGAGGGAGTTCCATGGCTGTCGACGTAGCCCAGCTGTTGTCATTTTCGGTAAAAAACAACGCATCGGACCTGCATCTTTCCGGCGGCGTGCCGCCGATGATCCGCGTCGATGGTGACATGAAGCGCATAAACATGCCGGCGCTGACTCACAAGGACGTGAATAGCATGGTGTACGACATCATGAATGACAAGCAGCGCAAGGACTATGAAGAGTTTCTGGAGACGGACTTTTCCTTCGAAATTCCGAAACTTGCACGCTTTCGGGTCAACGCCTTCAATCAAAATCGCGGCTCGGCTGCCGTGTTTCGCACGATTCCGTCGGAGATCCTGTCCCTGGACGACCTGGGCGCACCAAAGATTTTCAAGGATCTCGCCATGCACCCGCGCGGCATCGTGTTGGTTACGGGGCCAACCGGATCCGGCAAATCGACAACGCTTGCTGCCATGGTCGACTATGTCAACGACAACAAGCCGGACCATATCCTGACCATCGAGGACCCGATCGAATTCGTCCATGAAAGCAAGAAATCCCTGATAAACCAGCGCGAGGTGCATCGCGACACACTGGGATTCAACGAGGCATTGCGCTCGGCGCTGCGCGAGGACCCGGACGTCATCCTGGTGGGCGAGCTTCGCGACCTGGAAACCATCCGGCTGGCTCTGACCGCCGCCGAGACCGGTCACCTGGTTTTCGGCACCCTGCACACGAGCTCAGCCGCCAAGACCATCGATCGTATCGTCGACGTATTTCCAGCGGCCGAAAAGGAAATGGTGCGTGCCATGTTGTCGGAGTCGTTGCGCGCCGTGATCTCGCAGACTTTGCTGAAAAAAATCGGTGGCGGACGAATTGCCGCTCACGAGATCATGATCGGCACGCCGGCCATTCGAAACCTGATTCGCGAAGGGAAGATTGCTCAAATGTATTCATCGATCCAGACGGGTGGCGCGGTCGGCATGCAGACGCTCGACCAGAATCTGCACGAGTTGATGACCAAGGGCCTGATCAACAAGGAAGAGGCACGATTCCGCGCAGTGAACAAAGAGAACTTCTGATGGCGGATGCGAAGTTGCCGGAAGTCGAGAGAGGAGTGAGAGGACAATGGAACGCGAGCAAGCGGTAAGGCTGACGCAAAACCTGTTGCGGAAAATGGTGGAGAAAGACGGTTCCGACCTCTTTATCACCTGCGGCTTTCCGCCCGCAATCAAGGTAGACGGTACCATTCACAAAGCCACCGACACGCCACTGACTGCAGATCAGTCGGCGATGATGGTTCGTTCCATCATGAACGACAAACAGATCAAGGAGTTCGATGCTACCAAGGAATGCAATTTCGCGATCGCGCCGCAGGGCATCGGACGTTTTCGGGTCAGCGCATTCATTCAGCAGGGCATGATCGGGGCTGTACTCCGGACGATTACAACCGAGATTCCGACACTCGAGGATCTCGACCTGCCGCCGATCCTGAAAGACGTTGTCATGAACAAGCGCGGCCTGGTCATCGTCGTCGGTGGAACCGGCTCAGGCAAGTCGACTACGCTGGCAGCAATGATCGGACATCGCAATCACAATTCGAAAGGGCACATCGTTTCCATCGAGGATCCCGTGGAGTACGTGCATCCGCACCACGGATGCGTGATTACGCAACGTGAGGTGGGTGTGGATACCGAGTCCTGGCACGCGGCGCTCAAGAATACGTTGCGCCAGGCGCCGGACGTCATTCTGATTGGCGAGATCCGCGATCGCGAGACCATGGAATACGGAATACAGTTTTCCGAGACCGGGCATTTGTGCCTGGCGACCCTGCACGCGAACAGCGCAAACCAGGCGCTCGACCGCATCATCAACTTCTTCCCGGAAGAGAGGCGTTCCCAGCTGCTGATGGATGTATCGCTCAATACCAGGGCTTTCGTATCGCAACGCCTTATCCCTCGGCAAAGCGGCGTCGGCCGGATTGCGGCTATGGAAATCATGTTGAATACACCGTTGATCGCTGACCTGATATTCAAGGGCGAGGTGGGGCAGATCAAGGAAATCATGGCAAAGTCGACCCGCCTCGGAATGCAGACTTTCGACCAGGCGTTGTTCACGCTCTACGAGGAAGGGCATATCTCGTATGAAGAGGCGATGCGAAATGCGGATTCGAAGAATGAACTGCGACTGCGCGTCAAACTCGAGAGCAAACGGGATTCGTCGCTCGCCGACCACCAGTCGGAAAGCCTGAGAATCATGGAAGAGGACACGGCTCGGACATTCTGAGCTCGATCAGAGCTGCGTGAGGCAAATGGATGAACGTTAAACCGCTATTCAAACTGATGGTCGAAAAAAAGGCCTCTGACCTTTTCTTTGCCCCGTTTGCACCAGCCAAGATCAAAATCGACGGCAAGATCATGCC
>CAYXKM010000258.1:0-20632 GCA_964465665.1 uncultured Woeseiaceae bacterium | reverse complement strand
GAAGCGGTCTGCAGTCGCGCAATCATCATTGCCTCGGGGAAAATTCTTGCGGACGACACACCGCACAATCTTGCAGCCCGTTCCAGGTATCACAACGCCGTGCGGCTGACCGCCCCGGATGCCAGCAGCATCGATCAGATTGCAGCTGCCGTAGCCAGGTTGCCCTCGGTAAGCTCTACAGAAACGGATCGGCAACACCTGACCGTCACCGCCATTGCAAGGAGTGGCGGCAAGGACGCCGAAGTGTTGGGCCAGGTTGCGCAACTCATCGCTGAGAAAGGCTGGAATGTCGGGGGATTGCAGCTCGAGAGCGGCAGGCTGGACGAGGTCTTCAGGCAAATCACCGGAGGGGCACGGGCATGAGCATGATTAGAGCGCTGTTCCGCCGTGAACTGCGGAGCTATTTCGCGACGCCGGTTGCATATGTTTTCATCGTCATATTCCTGGTACTGATGGGCACATTCACGTTCTATCTCGGCGGTTTCTATGAACGCGGCCAGGCGGACCTGCAACCCTTCTTCAGTTTTCATCCATGGCTTTACCTGTTTCTCGTTCCGGCAATCGCAATGCGGCTGTGGGCCGAGGAACGCAAGACCGGGAGCATTGAGCTGCTGATGACTCTGCCGATCACAGCCTGGCAGGCGGTGCTCGGAAAATACCTGGCCGCGTGGGCTTTCACCGGCATTGCATTGGCGCTGACCTTTCCGATCTGGATCACAGTGAACTATCTCGGGGACCCGGACAACGGCGTCATTTTCGCGGCGTATGTCGGCAGTTTCCTGATGGCCGGCGGCTTCCTCGCCATCGGCTCCTGCCTCTCGGCCATCACGCGTAACCAGGTGATCGCTTTCGTCATTACCGTGGTCGTGTCCTTCGGCTTCCTCTTGTCCGGCTTTCCAATGGTACTCGACCTGTTCTCCGGCTGGGCGCCCCAGGCTATCGTCGATGGCGTTGCCTCCTTAAGTTTTCTCACGCATTTCACGAGCATTTCCAAGGGCGTAATCGATCTCCGCGACCTCATCTATTTCGCGCTTCTGATCTCGGCATTCCTGTACGCCAACACGATTGTCCTTCAATGGAAGCAGGCAGACTGATATGAGCACCGAAACACAAAGGCGACTGGGCGCCTCGAGCGTCGTACTGCTTGCTGTCGCATTCATTGCAGCAGTCATCATTAGCAACCAGTTGTTCCAGGGCTCGAAGATCGATCTCACCGAGAATCGCCTGTTTACCCTGTCGGATGGCACAAAGCGCATCCTGAAGAGCATCGACGAACCGATCAACCTGTACCTGTTCTGGTCGGACAAGGCGGCGGAAGGAATTCCGACGCTGCGTGACTATGCGAATCGAGTGCGCGAGATGCTGGAGGAATTCGAGGACGCCGCAGACGGAAAGATCCGGCTCAGCGTCATCGATCCTCTGCCGTTTTCCGAAGACGAGGATCGTGCTGCGCAATTCGGTCTGCAGGGGGTGGGCCTGGCCGGCAGTCAGGATCCAATTTACCTCGGCCTGGCCGGCACCGACAGCATCGACAACGAGGAGATAATTCCGTTCTTCCAGCCGGACAAGGAGGCCTTTCTCGAGTACGATCTTGCCAAGCTGGTGAGCACGCTCACCAATCCCGAGCGAACCGTCATAGGGCTGGTATCCGGTATAGACATGGCCGGCCGATTCGATCCGCAGACGCAGCAAATGCAGCAACCGTGGGTGGTTTACACACAGGTGGAGCAACTTTTCGAGATTCAGAACCTCGGAACCACGTTTGACTCGATCGCAAATGACGTCAGCCTGTTGTGGATCGTGCAGCCGAAGGATTTGTCGAACGCGACGCTGTATGCCATCGACCAGTTCATCCTGCGCGGCGGCAAAGCAATCATTTTCGTAGATCCGCTGGCCGATTCGGATCCCGCACCGCCGATGCAGGGCATGCCACCCGGCATGCCGCCGATGGGCCAGGGCTCGGACCTGCCCGCGCTGTTCGACGCCTGGGGACTCGAGTTTTCCGCGTCCGACGTCGTGGCCGATGCGCAACTCGCGTTGCAGATATCGGCAGGCGCGAGCCGTCGCCCGATGAGGCATTTCGGATACCTCGGCATTACCACGGAACAACTCGATGGGGATGACGTGGTAACCGCGGAGCTGAGTACCATCAACCTCGCAACGACCGGCCATTTCACACTCGCCGAGGGCAGCCCGGCAACGCTCGAACCCTTGTTCACCTCGAGTTCGTCCGCTGCGATGATTCCCGCATCTCGATTCAGCTTCCTGCAGGATCCATCGACTCTGCAGGACGGTTTCGTGCCAACCGGCTCAGCGTACGTGCTCGCAACGCGAGTGAGCGGCGTGTTGCCGAGCGCCTTCCCCGACGGCAAACCGGCTACCACCGTCAGTTCTGAGGACGGTGACCCGGACGGCAGCAGCGCAGAAGACAGCGGCCACCTCGCAGTAGCGACCGGCCCGGTCAATCTGATCGTCGTCGCCGACGTCGACATGCTCGGCGACCAGATGTGGGTGCAAGTGCAGAGTTTCTTCGGCCAGCGCGTCGCGAATGCCTTCGCCAGCAACGGTGCTTTCCTGATCAATGCACTCGACAGCATGGCCGGCAGTTCCGACCTGATCAGCGTGCGCAGCCGCGAAACCTATTCGCGCCCGTTCACGAAAGTTGAAGAATTGCGCGTCGATGCCGAGGCGAAGTTCCGGGCTACCGAGCAGCGCCTGCAAAGCGAACTCGGCGAAACCGAGCAACGTCTTGGCGAACTCCAATCCTCGCGCGAGGATTCCGGTAATATGCTGTTGACCGCCGAGCAACAGCAGGAAATCGACCGCTTCATCGACCAGAGGACCGAGATTCGCAAAGAGTTGCGAGCGGTGCAGCGCGGTCTCGACACCGACATCGAACGCCTCGGCACGGTTCTCAAGGTCATCAACATTGCGCTGGTGCCATTGCTGCTTGCGAGCTTCGTAATTTTCGCCGTCTGGCGACGTAACCGGAAACCTGCACGATGAATTCCGCAACCCTGAAGTGGCTGGCGATTGCGACGGTCACCCTGCTTGTCCTGATGATCGTGGTCGACCGGATAGACCAAACCGACACGGTCGCCGGCGGCGAATACCTGATCCCGGGGCTCAAGGATCGTATCAACGACATCACCGAGGTCGTTGTGACCGGTTCCGGCGATACCGAGTCGGTCAGCATTACTCGTGGCGGCGATGGCTGGCAGGTCAAGGACAAGGGCGGGTTTGCTGCCGACCTCGGCAAATTGCGTGAAGTGCTGCTTGCGCTTGCAGACGCACGAAAACTGGAAGCAAAAACCGCGAACCCGGAGCGCTTTGCGCAACTCGGTGTTGCGGGACCGGACGCGGGCAACGGTGTGTTGCTGAAAATTTCCGCTGCTGACTTTCAGCACTCCGTGATCATCGGCAATGTCGCACAGTCGAAGAATCGCTACATGCGTATCGCCGATGACAATCAAAGCTGGCTGATCGACCGCAATCCCGAGTTGCCGACCAGCGCCGGCGGCTGGCTGGCGCCCGACCTGCTTGACATCGAAACGGCGCGAATCCGCTCGGTCAGTATCCGCCATGAAGACGGCGAAACCATTCGCTTGGACAAATCGTCGGCCGAAGATACCAGTTATACCGTGGCGGACATCCCTGAAGGCCGCGAACTGAGTTACGCGACGGTCGCCAACGGCATAGCCGGCGTACTCGCGGATCTGAAACTCGACGATGTACGCCGCGATGATGACGGTAAGCACGCGGATCTCAAACTCGGTGACGGTCGTCGCGTTGATGCCGTTGAGCCCGCGGATCACAAACTCGATGACGGTCGCCGCGATGATGGCGGTAAGCACGCGGATCTCAAACTCGATGACATTCGCCGCAGTGATGCGGGTGCGCTCGCGGCGACGAGCGTCTTCACGACATTTGACGGCCTCGAAATCAGCGTGCGCCGTTACCAGGACGGCGATAATGCGTGGTTTGCGTTGTCAGCCAACTTCGCGCCACCCGCTGCTGCCGAAGCACCGGGCGCGGAATCCGCGCCGGAAGAGGCCGCTGCCGACGAAACCGCTGTCGAGGGATTGGCGCCAGAACCAGCGCTCGAACCCTCCGAAGTTGCACAGTCAGGCGCATCCGCAGAAGAGGAAGCCGCCACGATCAACACGCGACATGCGGGCTGGCAATACAAGGTGGCGGACTACAAAGCCAACCTGCTGACAAGACGTTGGGACGATATCCTGAAAGCGCAAGACGACGAATAAGAGCATCACTCGTTTCCGCCGAACAAAAAAACCCGCGGTCAGCATCAGGCTGCCGCGGGCTTTGCACTTCCCTGCCGCAAAACTTTGATCAGTGACGACGGCCGACCCGGTCACCGCGGCGATCGAGGCGATGGTCAATGCGGTCACCCTTGTTGTCGAGCCGGCGGACTGCCCGGTCGCCACGATTGTCCAGGCGCCGTTCAACGCGATCTCCGCTGCGGTCGAGGCGCTCGGCGCGCCGTTTCAGTCCCGCTTCTTCCGCACGGTCCGAGCGGCGATCCAGCCTGTTGTCGATGCGCTCGCCCTTGTTATCGAGACGCGTATCAATGCGTTCGCCGCGATTGTCCAGCCGTTCCTCTATCCGGTCTCCCTGGTCGGCCATGGCTGCACCGCCCAGCATCAGGCTGCCTAGTGCGGCTACGGTCAATATCGTCCTGTTTCTCATGGTCCTGCTCCCTGCGAGGTTGATGATTTGTTACGGCATTCAACGCGGCGCCCGCGCCGGGGTTGACCGGGCCACAGGAAAAAGTCTGCTTATTGTAAAGTTTCGCCCCGGTCGCCAGCCGGCGCGGTATCTGGCAAGCTCGCGGGCTTTACCGCCACGAGAATTCGCATGGCCCTGGCCGAGACCCTGACACAAACCGGCATCGATGCCCTGTACCGGCGGCACCGGCTGCGCGTCATGCTCGCCATCACACTCGGTTACGGTTTTATCTATACCTGCCGGCTGGGCCTTTCGATCGTCAAGAAACCCCTGATCGACGAGGGCATATTCACGGTCGAGGAACTCGGCATGATCGGTGCGGCGCTGTTCTACGGCTATGCCAGCGGCAAGCTGTTGAACGGATTTGCGTCGGATCATTTCCGCCCGCGGATGTTTTTCTCGGCCAGCATCTTTCTGTCCGCGGTCATCAATCTGGTCATGGGCTGGTCGACTCTGCTATGGGTGTCGATGGCATTGTGGGCGCTGAACGGCTGGTTCCAGGGGATGGCCGCGCCGTCCGCGGTCATCTGCATACGCAACTGGTTCACCATTCATGAACGCGGCCGATGCTACGGCATCTGGAGTGCCTCGCATTCCATCGGCGAAGGACTGACGTTCTACGTGATTGCAGCAGTCGTCGCCGGTTTTGGCTGGCGTTACGGCTTCATAACACCGGGCATCATCTGCATCGCCGTCGCTGCATGGGCGTACACGTTTCTCCGCGACGCACCGGAGACCATGGGCATGCCGCCGGTGAATGTGTGGCGAGGTGAGGCAACCGAACCACCCGCCGAAGAAGAGACCTGGAAATCACAGAAAGCCATCTTCGGCATTGCCGCCATCTGGATCATCGCGGTGGCCAGCGCGCTGATGTACGTGACGCGTTACGCCATCAACAGCTGGGGCGTACTTTACTTGCAGGAAATCCGTGGCATGTCGCTCATCGACGCCGGATTCTACATGAGCATCAATACCATCGCCGGTATCGCCGGATCGGTCGCCTACGGCTTCGTCTCCGATAAAGTGTTCGATGCACGACGCCCGCCTGCCAACCTGATTTTCGCCATCATCGAAGTGCTGGCGCTGCTGCTGATTTTCTATGGGCCGGAGAACCGTCTGCTGCTGGCAGTCGGTTTCGCCTTTTACGGCGCCGCCCTGAGCGGCCTGATTGCTTCGGTCGGCGGACTGTTCGCCGTCGATATGGCGCCGCGCAAGGCGACCGGCGCCGCGATGGGGCTTGTCGGAGTTTTCAGTTATCTGGGTGCTGCCATGCAGGAAACGGTCAGTGCCGGTCTCATCAGCAAAGGCGTGACCATGGTCGAGGGTGTCAGGCACTACGATTTCGACGCCGCGATCCTGTTCTGGATAAGTTCGTCTGTGCTCTCGATGCTGCTCGCAGCGTCCCTGTGGAATACCAAAGTTCGTGAATGACGGGCCAGCGACACGCGACATTACCGTTGTCCTGTTCGATCTCGGAGGCGTGCTGTTGCATCTTCGCGATATCGGCAGCAATTTCGCCATTGCCGGCAACGAGGAGCAATTCCTGCGTACCTGGCTACTGTCGCCGGCGGTTCGCGACTTCGAGCGCGGCGCCATTCCCGCGGAGGCGTTCGGCCGGGGCATAGTCAGCGAGATGCGGCTGCCATACGACTGGCAGGAGTTCCTGCGGCGATTCGATCGCTGGCCGGAGAGCATCTACCCGGGCGTACCGGAGCTGCTCGCGAACCTGTCGGCCCGCTACAACGTTGCCCTGCTTTCCAACACCAACGCGGTGCATTGGGGACGTGAAGATGTTGCCGGCATGCTCGAACCGTTGTTCGACGGTATTTTTTTGTCGTTTCGCACCGGTCTTCTGAAACCGGACCGGGAGTCATTCGAGCAGGTCAGCGCGCATTTCGAATGCCAATTGCAGGAAATCCTGTTCCTTGACGACAATCCCTTGAACGTCGACGCGGCCAATGCGATCGGGCTGCGTGCACACCTTACCCGTGGTATCGACGGAATTCGCAGTGTATTCGCACGTACCGGCATTTCGCCAGGCTGAGCGGTGTGCCATGATTTGTCGCAAATCGGGCAAATAGCGGAACGGGTCTGGCTAACGAGGCATTGGAACATGAACGACATGGCTAAACAGATTCTCGCGTCACCGCTGGGTTCCGAACTATCGGACAAGGAAGCGGTAGCACTCGGCAACATCATGAGCATACGGGACCTGGCCGATGGTGATTTTCTTATCAGCGAAGGCACCGCGGACAATGCCCTGCACGTAATAACGAAAGGGAAATTCGAGGTCGTTAAGCGTACCGGCGCCGGCGAAACGGCGAGCCTTGCCGTGCTAAGGGAAGGCGACCTCGCGGGCGAGCTCGGTTTCATCGACGGTACACCGCACACCGTCGGCCTGCGGGCCCTGTGCGACTGCACGGTTTTGAGTCTCCCGCGGGAGGCGTTTGAAAAGATCGTCGATCAGAATCCGCAGCTTGTCTACAAGGTCATGCGCGTGATCGCACGTTCGGCGCATCGGACCATGCACAGGATGAACCACGAATTCGTCGAACTGAGCAATTACATTTTCAAACAGCACGGACGGTATTGATTACCGGCCGCGTCAGAACCTGTATCCCAGATTCAGTCTGTAGTCGAGCGCGAGTGCCATGGGTAGCAACGCTCGCGTCACCCGCAGCATCGACGGTATTCACATTGTCCTCGCTGCCCAGCATATTTCCTTTGAGCAGATGCCGTATTAATGTCTGCCGCATTCAGGCTGTCGTAAAGAGAGGATTGCCATGAAGTTCGAGCGCGTGAACCAGTATCTACAGACAGGTGCCAATATCGGCGTCATTCTCTCGATCCTCGTCCTCGCCCTGCAAATCTCCCGTACTGAGGACGTTATGAAGGCGCAGACACGCAGCACTTTGGCCTCGCAATCCAGCGCCCTCCTTTTCGGTGAAGCAGACAACGCCGAGCTCGCGAACATCGTGCGCAGGAGCTATGCCAGTGAAGACCTCACAGCCGATGAACGCTTTCGACTTGAGCGCCTGTTGCAGGCGTACTTCCGCCACTGGGAAAGCACTCACTACCAGTACCGGGTTGGGCTGTTCGATGAGGAAGAGTACAGCCGCGTGCGTGAGGCGTGGCGCATGAGGCTTGCGAGGCCAGGCGTCAGGGAACTCTGGTGTGGCGGGCGAGCCAACTACTCGGCCGCGTTTGTCTCGGCCATCGACAATCTCCTTGAACGAAAATGTAATTGATGAAAAAGGCAAGACCTGTCCCAACGACGTCACAACACATCGGGATCGTTGCCTGTTCGGCCGAAGGCGCTGCCCTTTGCTATAAAACCATTTGCACCGAGGGCGGCAGACTCCTCGGCGCACATGCGCATCCTGAGGTATCCGTGCACACGTTTTCGCTCGGTGATTACATGGCGCGCATTTACGACGGCGACTGGGACGGGGTCGCCGAAATGATGCTCGACTCCGCCGGAAAACTCGCACGCATCGGCGCTGATTTCCTGATTTGCCCCGACAATACCCTGCACCAGGCGCTACCGGGGATTTTGTCGCGATCACCACTGCCCTGGCTGCACATTGCTGAAGTGGTCGCGGCGGAAGCGGTTGCCCGCGGCTACCGGCGAGTGGCTGTAAGTGGAACACGCTGGCTGGTCGACAGCGAGGTTTATCCGGAAAAGCTCGCCGCACACGGCATCGAATGTGTCCGCCCCGATGTTGCCGAGCGCGATGAAATCAGCCGCATCATCATGGACGAGCTCGTCTACGGCGATTTCAGGCCGTCGAGCATCGCGTATTTCCAACAAGTCTTCGGCAACATGAAAACGAGGGGCTGCGATGCCGTCGTCCTCGGCTGCACCGAGATACCGCTGATCATGAACGATGACAATTCCCCGCTACCTACGCTCGATTCCACTCGCTTGCTCGCCCGGGCAGCGCTACACCGGGCATGTTTGCCACCGGAACCGCTTCACTCTTGACCTCAACCTGAACTGCTCTCGCTTTGACATGGGACACCTCCGCGACCATTATCGGTTTTTCTGATAATTCCGGAAAAACAGGGCCTAGCCCGCTGGACGGTCGCATGAAACCACCACTTCGATCGCTTTATCTGCTGGCGCTATCGAGCGCTTCGTTGTTATTGCTTGCCGCATGCGACTCTGGCAGAAGTCGAGGTCAAGCGCCGTTCGCCTCGGCGCAGCACGAGCGGGCACAGGGGTCGGCCGGCGGCGATTTCGGTCCGGCGCAGGGAGAGCCGATAGCCGCAATTACGACCAGCCCGCCGCAAGTGCCACCACCGATAGCCCGGGATTACCCGGCGAAGATCGTGGTGGACATGGAGGTGCGCGAACTGGAGATGGAGATCTCCGAGGGTGTCACGTACACCTTCTGGACCTTTAATGGGACGGTGCCCGGCTCGTTCATCCGAATCCGCCAGGGCGATACCGTGGAGTTTCATCTGAAGAACCACCCGGATTCGAAGATGCCGCATAACATCGATCTGCACGCCGTCACCGGCTCGGGCGGTGGCGCCTCCTCGAGCTTTACCGCACCGGGGCACGAATCGCAGTTCACGTTCAAGGCACTTAATGCCGGTCTATTCGTTTACCACTGCGCGACCGCACCGGTCGGCATGCACGTTGCGAACGGTATGTACGGACTGATCCTGGTCGAGCCGCCGGAAGGCCTTGCCCGCGTGGATCGCGAGTACTACGTGATGCAGGGAGACTTCTACACCGTCGGCAAATACCGGGAGAAGGGCCACCAACCGTTCGACATGCAGAAAGCGATCGAGGAGAACGCAACCTACGTGCTGTTCAATGGCGCGGAAGAGTCTCTGCTTGGCGAAAACGCGCTCAACGCAAAAGTCGGTGAAACGGTGCGACTTTTTGTCGGTAACGGCGGCCCGAACCTCGTGTCGAGCTTTCACGTCATCGGCGAGATCTTCGACAAGGTGTATTTCGAAGGTGGCACAAGGTTTCAGGAGAATGTTCAGACGACACTGGTGCCAGCGGGCGGCTCAGCGATTACCGAGTTCAGGACAGAGGTACCGGGCACGCTGGTCCTCGTGGATCACTCGATCTTTCGTGCATTTAACAAGGGAGCGCTAGGCTTCCTGAAAGTGGAAGGCGAGGAAGATACTTCCATCTACACCGGCAAAGAAGTCGATAACGTCTATCTCGGCGACAAAGCCGTCGTGGGAGCAGCGCGTATCGTCGGTGACACGGCTGCGGCTATGCGGGCGGGTTCGGTCACGAAGGAACAGCAGGTGGAGGCCGGCAGGTTGCTCTATAACGGCACCTGTTCTGTCTGCCATCAGGACGACGGCGGCGGTATGCCTGGCGTGTTCCCGCCGCTTGCAGGTTCTGACTACCTCATGGCGGACAAGCGCCGGGCGATCGAGATCGTGCTGAATGGCATGACCGGTCCGGTCACCGTCAGTGGAGAAGAGTTCAACTCCGTCATGCCGCCCATGAGCCAGCTCACCGACGACGGCATAGCCAACATCCTCACCTACGTCCTGAACAGCTGGGGGAATGAAGACGGCACGGTGTCTGCGCTGGAAGTGGCGGAGGTGCGCGAAGCCACGAAAGCAGAGCGTCCACCGGGCGCCGGCCATTGACCACGGCGATGCGCGCGATCCTGGAAGCGGTTGTGGCAGCGCTGATCGTAGCGCCGGCAAGCGGATTCGACACCGAGACGCCAGCACGTATCGAAGCGGGATCGTTAAACAGCGTGTTGCCCTTGACGGAGAGCGCGGACGACGTGGCGATCGGCGAGTTCATGATTGCGCGCCGGCCGGTCACGAACAAGGAGTTTCTCGCGTTCGCAGATCGCAATCCAGAGTGGCGCCGCGATGCTGTGCTGCCTCTGTTCGCGGACCAGAGCTATCTCGCGCACTGGGCAGGCGCACTCACCCTGGGTGATGCGATGCTTCCGCATCAGCCGGTGACGAATGTGAGCTGGTTTGCCGCGCGCGCCTATTGCGAGGCCGAGGGAGGACGCCTGCCGACATGGCACGAGTGGGAGTACGTCGCGGCGGCCGATGAGATTGAGTTAGACGCCCGCACGAACCCGATGTGGCAGCAAAAGATCCTCTCCTGGTACAGCGAGACCGGGGGCAAGGCGCTGTCCGAAGTCGGCGTTCATGCACCCAGTGCATGGGGCGTGCAGGACATGCACGGTCTGATCTGGGAATGGGTGGACGATTTCAATGCGCTGCTGGTCTCGAGCGACAACCGTGAGCAAGGCGGAGCCGACAAGCTTGCATACTGCGGCGCCGCCGCGGCGACCATGGAGGAAAAAGAGAATTACGCGGTACTGATGCGCACCGCGATGTTGTCCAGCCTGCACGGCCGAGACACAACGAGAAATCTGGGGTTTCGCTGTGCGTACGACATCGGCGGGAAATGAGCATGATCAGGTGGCACGAGATCTGCTTTGTTGCGATGGTTAATGCAATGCTGGTGTCGGTCGGCGCGGCACAAGAGGAGAGTAGCGCCCAATTACCGCGCGAATCTTACTATCAGCTTGACGTGTCGCTTGAAACGCACAGAGGCGCGGCTCTGCGGCTCTCAGACCTGCAGGGAACTCCCGTGGTTTTGGCGATGTTTTATGCGTCCTGCCCACACGTGTGCCCGATGACGATCAGCGCGATCAGAGCCATTGAGGCGCAACTTCCGCCGGAAGATCGCGAAGAACTTCGGGTCCTCATGGTCACGTTCGATCCGGAGCGCGACACGCCGGCAGTGCTCACCGAACTTGCGGATCGCCATGGCGTGAACAATCATCGCTGGCAGTTTGCAAGAACCGCGCCGGAGGAAGTGCGTGTGGTCGCAGCGGTGCTCGGCATTCAATACCGGGAATCGCCGGACGGGGAGTTCAATCACAGTTCGCCCATTCTGTTACTCGATGCAACGGGGCGAGAGCTAAGTCGCAGCCACAAACCGGGGGCGCCGGATGCGGTGTTCGCGCAGGAAGTCGCGGCGGCAGCCCACGCGAAATCCCTGTTGCCGTCGCATTGAGGCCACTAACGCTGCGTCACATATCTCTCGATAACGCCGGATTCTGGCTCGCGCGGCGCGAAACCGCTTAAGCCGACGCTCGCGGGCATTGCCTGATGTGAGACTCGAACTTTCGAGCCGCTACTTGCTTTTCTTTTTCGCGGGTTTCGGATCGTTCAGTACGAAAGTTACCATCATGTTTACGCGGAATTCAGTGATCTTTCCGTCGGCGATGACGACTTTTTGTTCCTTGACCCATGCGCCCTCGACGTTTTTGACGGTCTTGGAAAAACGCTTGATTCCCTGCCTTACAGCGTCTTCAAAGCTTTTCCCGGATGATGCACAGATCTCGCTTATTTTTGCTACGCCCATTGTATTTGCTCCGTTTTCGCATTGTTCGTAAACAACAGTAAAGCCGATGGATCACGAAAAGTCCAATTGAAGCCTGAGCTGATTGGTTAATTGCCTGGTGACTGCCGGTCCAGGCGCGCGTCCAATGCATCGATCTGTTTCTGCTGCTGCTGCACGACGCTCGTAAGCACAGCCACGATATCCATGGCACTGAGCCCGGTCCGGCCGGCCGTCGCCACCAGTTCCGGCACCTCTTCGGCGATGAAGCCGACGTATTCTTCGCCCTGATCCGCCTTGTAATTGAACCGGACCGGCTCGAGTTCTGCCAGCGCGTTGAACGCCTCTTCCGGGGTAAGGTTGCGGACATTTTCCTTTTTGTCGATTGAGGAACTGTCAGTCCAGACTCCACCGGCACTGACGTGCGCCCCACTGGCCATCTCGATTGGGTGCGCGGGTCTGTTCACGCCAAAGCCGACGTTGCCATCCCTGGTAATGGTCAGGCGATCCACGGATCCGGCACCGATGGTCAGCGTGTTGCCACGATTGTGCATGATGTAGCCGGAGTCTCCGGAGTCCTGCGTAATCAGCAGGCCAGCCACGCCACTGTTCCGTTCGTGAATCTGAATGTTGCCATTGACTTCGAGCCGTTGCTGCGGCTCGTCCGTACCGATGCCGACGTTGCGTCCGTTGTCGAAAATCTGCGATTTGCCCACTTCTGTAGTGGTGCGGAACTTCACCAGGTAATCGACAGGACCTTCGATACTTTGCGGAAGAGCCGGAGCTTCGACTGCCGGCGACGCGACGGGCGCATCTTCAGCCGGAGTCGCTGCACTTTCGCCCGTGGCTGGCACTTCCTCACTTGCCACACTGTCTGGCGCGGCATCGGCGACCGATTCGATTTCCGCTGCGGGATCCGGCACCGCCGTGGTTTCCGGTGCACTTTCGGCGGCCGTTGCGATCTCCGGCTCGATTTCAACCGCCGGCTCCTCGCCAGTCGCAGGTGTTGCGAATTCGTCTTCGTCCGCCACGATGCTCGCCCATTCAGCGCTGATGAATCCCGCGCCACCGCCTTCGAGTTCCACCTCGTACCATCCGTCCACGGTGCGGACATAGGGTAATTGCGATCCCTTGTGCAGCCGGCCCACCACTTCGGAGGCGGCATCCGCTGCCATGCGGATGTTGACGAAACTGCCGACGGATTCAATCGGCATCACCGTATCCGCCCAGGCACGCTCGAACGCGCCGGTACAAAGCAGCAGGAAAATGGCAATTCTCGCGTGGATTTTCATGATGAACTCCGTGTATCGGGCAGCGGCGCTGCGTGCCTGGCGCGGGGCCGCCCTTGAATGGGTAAGGCAGTTCTAGCAGGATCGAACCGGCAGTGTAATGTCAGTGAATTGCGACATTAAAAATATTATAAATCAATAGAATACAGAGCAATCATTCGGGGAGTTCGAATGCCCAGCGGCGACTCGTCAGGTAGGTGGCAAAACTGGCCAGCCAGTGACCGCCTTCATAGTGGTCACCGCTGACGGATGCGAGCCCGCTATCGCTGTGTGCGGCCGCGGCGGCCAGTAGCGCCGGACGCCGTTTGTCTGCGGGTGGCAATGCTTCGGCTATCGCGAGCAGGTTCCAGGCGCGGGAAAGATTGACACCGTCGAGGTGCACTAATTTGCCGTCCGTCGGATCGAGTACGACGCCGGGTGACAGCCAGTCCGCTGTATTGTCCTGCGGGATGCCCGGCAGGAATGCCTGCAACCAGGCGGCATAGTCATCGTGCGGAACGACGCGTCGCATCAGGTCCGCCTGCATGAGGCAGGGTGACAGAAAGTCTTCCCCCGAAGGCTCGTAGTTCAGCGGGCAGGATTTGTCCTTGAGGTAAAAGGCACGGATCCGGGCATCGAGCAGGTTCCGCAGTTCCGCGTGGCCGGCAATGCGAGTCCAGTCGAGAATCAGTGCAAACGCGAACGCCGTCTGGTTGTGCGTGCCGAGCCGTATGGGGTAGGCAAGTTTGGGCAGCCATGCAAGGTACTGATCGACCGCCGCGGTCTCCAGCGGTTCGAGTATCTGCAGCCAGCGTTGCGCGTCTGCGTCCTGCCATTCGCGAAGCTCCGCCGCCAGTTGCAGCAGCCAGGCAGTGCCGTAAGGCCTCTCGAAAGTTTTGTCGTTGCGCAGGTAAATGACTTCCTGTTCGACAGCTTGCGGCGAAAAGCTCCGGTTCAATGCTGCACGAGCCTGGTCAGCCAATGGCGATTGCGGATTCAGGCGCAGCAACCGGACCAGCAACCAGTGTCCGTGCACCGACGAGTGCCAGTCGTAACATCCGAAGAAAACCGGATGCAGCACACGCGGCGCCGCCACATCGTCATCGCTGTCCAGCACATGAGAGATCTTGTTCGGGTACTCGCGATGCACACAGTCCAGCGCAAGTTGCATGAATCGTTCTGCCTGTTCAGTGCTCTTTGCGGGCACTGTTGCCGACAGCATTACACTCAACAGCCCCGCATGAACGAAAATTCGCAGTGCAGTCATGAATGCAGCGAAGTTCCGATGAATCCCCGCTCGAGCCAGCGGCTGACCATGCCGGTCCCGCTGTAAGCTTTAAGGTCGTGCAGCGAGTATTCGGTACTGCCGTCGATAGATTTCGCGGCGCGAATGCCGCTCTGGATCGCCGGCCCGATCCCTTCACACATGTCGCGGGTCGCAAGCCCTGCGGCATCGCCGACAATCCAGGCGTTGTCCCGTCGTACGACTTCGACATTGCCGCGAACGTAATAACTGTAGCCCTTCGGCTCCAGCGGCCCGTTATCGATCAGGCGACGATCCTGCAAGTGCCGGATGAACAGATCCCAGTATCGCGAGAGCTGCCGCGCACCGGCTTTCAGCCGCACGGCCATGCCGCCGATACCGACGTTCAAGTAGCCGCCTTTCTTCGGCACATACCAGGCGTAACCGGCCAAGCCGTCTTTGAAAAACCACAGTTCGCAATCAGCGGATCTCCAGTCGAAGGCGTACTCCAGTTCGAGAGTTGCCGTCTGCAGTTCACGCGCGCGCGGATTGGCATCATGGAAGAAGGCCCGGTAAACGGGGCAGGACGTACCTCCGGCACCCACCAGGTAGCGGCAACGAAAAGCGCCGTCGATCACATAGTCCAGGCCGTCCTGCTCGATCTCGCGCACTTTGTGCACCACGACCTCCGCTTCGGACCGGCGCAGTAGAAAATCATCGAACTCGTAACGGCGGATCGAATGCTGCATTGACGCATGACTGTAGCGTAGCCACTTCCAGTGCAGCACCAGCTTGTCGAATGTCAGGAACCGATGCGGGTACTCGGACGGATCAAGTTTGAGATCGGCCAGTGCTTGCGGCGTTACCCAGCCTGCGCACAGTTTGGTTCGCGGAAACGCGGCGCGATCGAGAACCACGACATCGAAACCGGCGGACACGAGCTCGCGAGCGCAACTCGAGCCGGCGGGACCGCCGCCAACTACAACGACATCCGCAAGTCGCATTCTTACGGCCGGGCGACGTCGTCGCCGCCGTACTGGTAATTGCGGGTCCAGGGTACGTCGTTGTTGCCGGGTGGTGCGAACAGTACCTGGTAGAGCTGCAATGTGCCGGTATGAAACCCGGCGGATGAACCGGCGAGATACAGTCTCCAGGCGCGCATGAAGTCCTCGCCGTACATGGACGTCACTTCGCCCTTCACGCGATCGAAATTTGCGAGCCAGGCGCGGCAGGTGCGAGCGTAATGCAGGCGAAGATTCTCGATGTCGAGAATCGAGAACTCGCAGGGCTCGAACAGTTCGGCCATTTCGCCGAGACTCGGGACGTGCCCGCCCGGGAAAATGTACCGCGCAATCCAGGAGTCGACCGGCGCTGGGCGGCTGCGCCCTATACTGTGAATCAGTCCCAGCCCGCCCGGATTCAGGCTGCGGCGAATCAGCTTGCCAAGATCACGGTAGTTATGGCGCCCGACGTGTTCGAGCATACCGATCGACACGAACACATCACATCGCTGGTTGATCTTCCGATAGTCATCCTGCACGAACCTGAGCCGCGACGAATCAAGATTGCGTTTTTCGGCTGCTTCCCTTGCGTAGCGGACCTGTTCAGCGGAATTGTTGTAAGCCGTTACCCGAACCCCGTAGTGCTCGACCATGTGCATGGCGAGCGACCCCCAGCCGCAGCCGGCTTCGATCACATCCAGACCGGGGCGCAACTGCAGTTTGCGACAGACGTGATCGAGTTTGGCCAGCTGCGCTTCCTCGAGGGTTGCGTCGGCATTCTCGTAATAAGCACAGGTGTACACCATCCGCGGGTCGAGCCACAGCCGGTAGAAATCGTTGCCGAGATCGTAATGGTGGTGTACGTTCCGCAACGCGCGTGACAAGGTATTGCTGCGCAGCGACCAGAGTAGCGACCGGACCTTGTGTCGAAAGTAACGCCCCTGGTTTTTCTCGGTGTGCGCGCGCGTAATCTCGTCGGCGAAAGCCGGAAGGTCACCGTGCACTTCGATGATCCCGCGTGAAAAGCATTCGCCGAAGCCGACGGACGTCGACGTCAGTAGCTCCGCGATTGCGCGTTTGTCGCGAAATTCGAGACAGGCGACCGGACGGCCGTCGGCCAGGTAGAATTCCTCGCCGTTCCAAAGCCTTACGGAAACACGCGGGTTGCCCGCCCGCTGCATGAACCAGCGGATGATCCGGCTTTCGAACCCTCCACTGGCGACTTGTTGTCTGGCATCGATATCCATCATCAACACCTCGCGTTTTGCTTGTTGTGCGGCAAATATGCCGTCTCTAAGTATGCAACATCAGCACCGGTCAATTTCCCTGTCTTTCGGCGAGGCCCGGTTCGTCTTTCCGCACGATCACCGAGAAACCATCGAACTGGTATTCGTAGTTGCCATCACTTTCGGTGACATTCGTGGCGCGGCCCGACCGGATGTCCTCGAATGCTGCACCGAGCGCGGTCATGTAGCTGCCGTCGACCACGGGCACATTGTGCGAAGTCAGTGCGGAATCGATACTGGCCGCGAGACCCGCAAGTCGGCTTGCAGAACGGCTGTATTCGTCAAAATCGCCGCCGGGGATATGCGTGTACAGCGGTGCAAGATAAAAGGTATCGCCGGTAAAAAGCAGGCGGTTCTCGCGGTCTATGAGGCAGATGGAGTCCGGCGCATGACCCGGCGTTTCGAGAATTTCCAGGGTGCGGCCGCCGAGTTCGATACGGTCACCCTCGGCAACGATCCGGCTGATGGAAAATGGCTGGCTGCGATACATCGCTGCATTGAATCCCGGCGGGAGGTCCTTCCAGACCCAGCCATCGCTCAGGAATTCGGCGACATCTTCCGTCGTGCTTCCCTGCGCACGGGTTCTCGTATAGTCCGTATCCAGCGCGTAAATGGTTTTGAACTGATAATTGCTGCCGATATGATCATAATGCGTATGCGAGTTGAGAACGATCACGGGCAGACTGGTCAACTGATTGACGACGCTGCGCATGTCACCGATACCGAGCCCGGTATCGAACAACAATGCCCGATCCTCGCCAACGATCAGAAAAGAAATCACTTCCTCGAACTGCCCGGGTTCGTAGATCGCAAAAATTCCCTCGGCAACACGATAGACCTCGAACCAGTCCTCGTCCTCCGCGACGCGCACGAACGCGCTCCATTCGGGCCTTGGCAGTGCGTCCCACCAGTTTGCCGTGCCCGATCCGCGATTCTGCACCTGCGTGTCGTCCGTTGACCCTGCCGGTGGCGCATCGACCGGCCGGGAGCAGGCACCGAAAGCGAAAATGCACGCCATGAGGAGACCGATGTATTGCCGCTGCATTCCCTGGTGCCGCCTGCAGTCTGTAATGATTGCAGTCACTTTAGCAGATTGATGCAGTTTACCGGCAACCTTGACACGTTGTGAAATTTAAGTAACCTGCTGGTTACATATGAAGCCCGAATCCACGGACAAAGTGTTCCATGCACTCGCATCCGGCGTGCGCCGCGAAATGCTGGACATCGTCCGTGACCAGCCCGGGTGCAACGTCGGCGAAGTCAGCCGTCACTTCGACGTATCGCGCATTGCCGTGATGAAGCACCTCGCGGTGCTCGAGCAGGCAGGCCTGCTGATATCGGAAAAAAAAGGGCGCACGCGTTCACTGTATTTCAACACGGTGCCGATCCAGATGATCCACGCTCACTGGAGCACGGAATTCAGCGCGCTGTGGGCGGGCAAGCTCACTGCATTCAGGTACCGACTCGAAGAAGCCTCGTGAAAGGACATTTCAAATCGTGGAAATTTCAATACCGAAAACCGGATGTCCATCGTCGCAACCGGCAAACCGACGTCCGGTGGCCGCCTGGTCACTGGCGCGCCATTCGCGGTAAGCTGGCGCTGTCATGCTGCAAAATATCGCGAAAAAAATCCTTGATATTTTCCGCTGGAAAATGGCTGGTGAAATTCCGCCTGTCGACAAAGCGGTTTTCATCGTCGCGTATCACACGTCGAACTGGGACGGTTTGTGGCTGATTGTTTACAAGTTTGCACTGAACGTGAAAGTCACGTTTCTCGCCAAGCACACATTGTTCTGGTGGCCGCTCGGTTCGATATTGCGAAAGATGGGGGCAGTACCCATAGATCGTGGCCACACGCACTCCACGGTGCAACAACTGGTAGAGGACTTCAAAACCAGGGATCACCTGTTTCTCGCGCTGGCGCCGGAAGGTACGCGCCAATGGCAACCCTGCTGGAAATCCGGGTTTTACCAGGTTGCCAAAAAAGCGGACGTTCCGATCGTGCTGGCCTACATCGACTACCGCCGAAGGGAGATGGGTATCGGCATCACCATCCAACCCGGTGACCGCGACCAGGATCTGTTGCTGATGCGCGAGTTCTACCGCAACGTGACTCCGAAACGCCCCGCAAACCAGGGGCCGGTCGCTTTTCCGCCGGACTAGCTGCCCTTCAAAAGCGCGCTTGCCGCGAGCCGCCTCTGTGAGGTGGCGGCATCGACGCAGTCAAAATCAGTGACGGGCCTTCAGCGCGTCCCGGATTTCGGTCAGCAAGGCAACCTCGGCTGATTGTTTGGCCGGTTCCGCCGGCTTGGCCTCTTCCTTTTTCCTCAATGTGTTCATGCCTTTTATGACCATGAATATCGCAAACGCCACGATGGTGAAATCCAGAACCGTCTGGATGAACGCGCCGTATTTGATGGTCGCGGCACTGGCGGCTTCTGCTGCTTTCAGCGTCGCATAATCGCCGCCGGATATATCGATGAAAAGTTGGCTGAAGTCAACTTTGCCCATGAGCAAACCAATTGGCGGCATGATGACGTCGTTGACCAGCGAGGTTACGATCTTGCCGAACGACGCACCTATGACGATGCCAACGGCCATGTCCATGACATTGCCCCTCATGGCGAATTCCTTGAATTCCTTAAGCACTGTCTTCCCCCTTGATGTTTTGGAATTGATTTTCTTCGGCATTTGCAGCGGCAATGCCGGTATCCATGTTAATCAAATGATTCTTCTACCGCCATTTCGGGCGGCGCCTTGGGCCGCTGATCCGGCTATTTGCTCCAGGCCGCCGATTTGTGGCCCAATTCCGCAATGCGCAAAACTCTTCTTCTTCTGTTGCTGATTTGTTCTTCGCTTTTTCCCGCTGCAGTCGATGCGGATGAATCCGACGGCTGGACCCATTATGGCGGCAGCGAAAAAGGCATGCAGTACTCATCGCTCGACCAGATCACCGTGGCCAACGTGAACCAGTTGGCGGAGGTCTGGCGATATCGAAGCGGCGAGCTGGGTCAGGGACATCGCGAGCCGTTTGCTTTTCAGGCCAATCCGATACTCGTGGAAGGCAGGTTGTACCTGTCGACCGGCAGCGCAATCATCATTGCCCTCGATCCGGCTACCGGCCGCGAAGTCTGGCGATTTGATCCCGCCATCGATCGCAGCAAGGGCCATTCCGAGATCGCGAGCCGCGGTGTCAGTTCCTGGCTCGACAGCGAGGCCGGCGAAAACGCGGTGTGCCGGCATCGCATTTTCATTGGCACACTGGATGCGCGGCTCATTGCGGTGGACGGGGCCGACGGCAAGCCCTGCGGCAATTTCGGTGACAACGGCAGTGTCGAACTCGATCGCGATGTCAATGCTGACAACAGCCAATGGGTCAATTACGCGGTGACCTCGCCACCGGTGATCGTTGACGATATCGTCGTCGTCGGATCGGCAATCGGAGATAATCAAGCCGTTCACTCGGAATTCGGCATCGTGCGCGGCATCGATGCGCGCAGCGGTGCCGAGATCTGGCGATGGGATCCGATTCCGAGAAACGCGAGCGACCCGGCATTCAGTGGCTGGAATGCACAGGAAGCCGTAAGCAATGGTTCTGCAAACGCCTGGGCACCGCTGGCTGCAGACTCGGATCTTGGGCTTGTCTATGTACCGACAGGCTCGGCCAGCCCGGATTTCTTCGGTGGCGAACGAGAGGGTGACAATCGCTATGCCAACTCCGTGGTGGCACT